>NZ_JBBMEJ010000019.1:0-56583 GCF_040096615.1 Blautia aquisgranensis | reverse complement strand
GATTCCCGAGTGGCCAAAGGGGGCAGACTGTAAATCTGTTGGCACCGCCTTCGAAGGTTCGAATCCTTCTCCATCCACTTAAATGCCGATGTGGCTCAATTGGCAGAGCAGCTGATTTGTAATCAGCAGGTTATCGGTTCGAGTCCGATCATCGGCTTTTAACAATTAATAACGCGGGGTGGAGCAGTCTGGAAGCTCGTCGGGCTCATAACCCGAAGGTCATAGGTTCAAATCCTGTCCCCGCTACTTATGCCCAGATAGCTCAGTTGGTAGAGCAGAGGACTGAAAATCCTCGTGTCGCTGGTTCGATTCCGGCTCTGGGCATGTTTTAATGCAAGGGCTGTTTAGAAAAAGCCTGGGCATGTTTTAATGTAAAGTATACTTTATTAAAAACTAAATATGGGGTATTAGCTCAGTCGGTAGAGCACTTGACTTTTAATCAAGTTGTCCGGGGTTCGAATCCCCGATGCCTCACTGAAAAAGCATTGTCGTTTGACAGTGCTTTTTTTTCGTTCGGAAAATACATATGCGGAGATCCATGTCAGAAAAAGGCTATCCTACATAATGTATGAAAATGAGTACAAAAACTCCACGGTATAGAGGATGTAGATTATAAAATATATCTGCTACAATAAAGACAGTTAGGAAATATACAAAATGTTTTGGGGGATTCATGATTGTATATTTTGTCGGAAGAATACTTCAGGAGGTGTAGCAGAAATGATTATTATTGGTGAGAAGATTAACGGATCCATTCCTTCTGTGGCAGAAGCTATTGCAAAAAGGGATGCGGAATTTATTAAAGACAGAGCAAGAAAACAGGCAGAGGCGAATGCAACATTTATTGATTGTTGTGCATCTGTTCCGGAGGAACAGGAAGTTGAAACATTGAAATGGATGATCGATTGTATCCAGGAGGTAACAGACCTTCCAATTTCTGTAGACAGTCCAAGTGCAGATGTTTTGGCACAGGCTTACAAATTCTGTAAACGTCCGGGACTTTTTAACTCAGTATCCGGTGAGGGAGATAAGATCGATAAGATTTTCCCGATCATGGCACAGGAGGAGAACAAAGACTGGCAGGTTATCGCATTGTTAAGCGATGACAGTGGAATTCCGAAGAATGCAGCTGACAGACTTCGTGTATTCGATAAGATCATGGCGAAGGCGAAAGAATACGGAATTTCTCCATCCAGAATTCACATTGATCCGTTGGTAGAGATGCTCTGTACATCTGAGAATGGAATTGAAACAAATATTGAAGTTATTTCAACTGTTCGTGAAAAATATCCGTCTATTCATATTACAGCAGCGATCAGTAATATTTCTTTCAATCTGCCGGTACGTAAGCTGATCAATCTTGGATTTATGGTACTGGCTATGAATGCAGGCCTGGACAGTGGAATCCTTGACCCGACAAACCGAGATATGCTTGGTCTTATCTATGCAACAGAGGCACTTCTTGGAGAGGATGACTATTGCATGGAATACATCGGAGCATACAGAGACGGACTGATCGGTCCTGTGAAAAAATAACAAAAAAAAACTAAATGAGTGCAGAAGCAATTATGGGAGGTAAAAGTTATGAGTAAAATGGATGATGTTTTTGATCTGGTAGTAAGAGGAAAAGCGAAACTGATCGGTGGAGCAGTGCAGGAAGCACTTGATGAAGGAAATGCAGCATCGGATATTCTTGACAATATGATTAAAGCAATGGGTATTGTAGGTGAGAAATTTAAAAATAACGAGATCTTCGTACCGGAGATGCTTGTAGCAGCAAGAGCAATGAAAAAAGGTGTTGATGTTCTGAAACCACATCTTGCAGGCGGAAGCGCAGGAGTAGCAGGAAAAATGATCATTGGAACCGTAGCAGGTGACCTTCATGATATTGGTAAAAACCTTGTTGCCATGATGATCGAGAGTGCTGGATTTGAAGTGATCGACCTTGGTGTAGATGTTCCGGTGGAGAAATTTATTGAAGCAGTACGTGAGAACCCGGATGTTAAGGTTGTAGGTGTTTCTGCACTTCTGACAACAACAATGCCAGCTATGAAAGAAACTGTTGAAGCTCTGAACAAAGAAGATTTCCGTAAGGATATTAAGATTATGGTTGGTGGTGCTCCTATTACTCAGGAGTTTGCAGATGAGATCGGTGCAGATGCTTACACAGCAGATGCAGCTACAGCAGCTCAGGTTGCCAAAGAGCTGGCAGCATAATCTGGTTTGATTATGAGCAGGAAGCCATTATCCCATCATTTAAAAATCGTAAGATTTAACTGAAACAAGTAAGCTTCCTGCAAGGTTGCGAAGAAATAATAGGCAGTGGAAGAGAACTTGCTTGGAATATGTCATATGGTGAAGCGTGTTACTCGAAAAATTGTATTATAAAAGTTCTTGCAGGCGGAGAGTTTGTTTTAATGGCAGTTCCTGTGAAGAATAAAGACGAATAGACATAGTTGTCCGCAGAAACTATTAAATATTATAGTTTCTGCGGATTTTTATTATAATGAATTGTTCCTTATAATTTTAAGAACACAAGAGAATTTATCTGTATCAAGATAGAAATAAGATTTGTCAGATACATTACGGAAGTTATTCAGTATAGAGATATGTAGCGAATGCGGATTGTGAATAACAGTTAAAATTGATTTTGAATAATCAGAGGAGATTTAGTGTGTATGGAAAATATTCCGTGATAACTTAGCATGAGTTTTTCGACTATAATGATGAAACTATAGACTTTACTTGAAGAAGAGAAACAGGTAAACTGAGAATAGTGATAATATAGAAAATTTTTTGCAAAAAGAAAAATATCATCTGATAAAAAGAACATTGGGTGGGTACGATTTGTCAGATGGATGTAAATAAATATGAGAAGGAGTAACGATTTGAATACATACAGGGTGTTTTTTACAAAGGAAAAAAAAGAAGTCACAGTGCAGGAGGGTACAACTGTACTGGAGGCTGAGAGAATGGCAGGGTTATCCCCGGATGCACCGTGCGGAGGTGCCGGAAAATGTGGAAAATGTACAGCCAGGATCAATGGCGTTGTGGAAAAAGCCTGCCAGATCAAAGTAACCTCAGATCTTGAGGTAGAAACGATTGAAAAAGAATCGGAACACAGGATTCTTGTAAAAGGAACCGAAAGAGCTGTAGCTTTTCGGCCGGAGCTGGAAATTCTGGATATTGAGATCCGGCCCTGTACAGTGGGGGAAAACAGCTCAGACTGGACAAGACTTTGCGAGGCCATAAACCGGAACCTCCAGGAAAAAGGAAGCAAAGCTGACAGAGTATTTCAGCCGAAGCTTGAAGTACTTCCGGTGGTCAGCCGCCTGATGAAAGAGAAGGGCGGAAAAGCAAGAGCGATCATCAGTGAAGATCAGATCCTTGAACTGAAAGAACAGGATGACAAGCCGGTTTTGATGGCTGCTTTTGATATTGGAACAACAACAGTGGCAGGCTATCTTCTGGATGGAAAAACAGGTGAACAGCTGGCAACAGCCAGTGCGTTAAATACACAGACAGAATATGGTGCAGATGTTATCATGAGAGCCAATTATTCACTGGAGCATGGCGCAGATGAGCTTTCCACATGTATCCGTGTACTTTTGAAAAAACTGATCCGCAAGCTTTGCACAGAAGCTTCGAAAGAACCAGAAGATATTTACCAGGTCAGTGTTGTAGGAAATACCTGCATGCATCATCTTTTTCTGGGAATCGTACCGGATTCACTGGTTCATGCTCCGTATAATCCGGCGATCAGTCAGGGACTTACATTTCCGGCAGAAAAATTCCGCCTGGGAATTCATCCGGGTGGACAGCTGATTGCACTGCCGGTTATTGCCGGATTTGTGGGAGCCGATACTGTGGCCTGTCTTCTTGCAGTGAATCTTGAGGATGAGAAAAAAATGACTCTGATGATCGATATCGGAACAAATGGTGAGATCGTCCTTGGAAATGCAAAACGCCGTATTGCGTGTTCCACTGCAGCGGGACCTGCTTTTGAGGGCGCTAAGATTGCCTGCGGAATGCGTGGCGCAGAAGGTGCGATCGAGCATGCATATCTTGAAAATGGCAAGCTTGTATGCAAGGTGATCGGTGATGGAAAACCAACGGGAATCTGCGGATCCGGACTGATCGATATTATTGCAGGACTTCTGGATGCAGGAGTGATCGACGAGAGCGGAAGACTTCTGGAAGGACCTCGTGTGGTACAGATCGACGAAAATACGAAGCTGGCATATCTTCTGGCATCACCGGCGGAATCCGGAAACGGAAAACCGGTTTATCTGAGTCAGAAGGATATCCGGGAGGTGCAGCTGGCCAAAGGTGCTATCGCAGCGGGAATTGCGCTTCTGGCAGAGCAGATGGGAATTACGCTGGAAGAAATAGAGCAGGTTTATATAGCAGGTGCTTTTGGCAACTATATGGATCCGGCGGGAGCCTGCAGGATCGGTATGCTTCCGGGAATCCTGAAGGACAGGATCATTCCGGTGGGAAATGCAGCCGGAGAAGGGGCGAAGCTTGCACTTTTGAATAAAGAAGAGCTTGCACGTGCGGAGAGGCTTGCACGTCATACGGAATTTTTGGAGCTTGCAGTATTGTCAGAGTTCCAGGATCAGTTTGTGGATGAGCTGGAATTTCCGGAGATGTAGATAAACATAGAAGTATTTCAGAGGTAGATAAAGTGGAGGGAACAGATATGGAGCTGAAAGAACTACAGCAAATAGGAAAAGAAATTGGTTTTTTTAAGATAGAGGCGTTGGACACAGCGAAGATCAGGTTACTTCCGGAGGTGCGTCAGATGTGCAGTACAGATAAATGTCACATGTACGGTAGAAACTGGAGCTGTCCGCCTGCCTGTGGTACTCTGGAGGAATGCGGAGCTGATATCGCAGGATACACCCGGGGAATCATTGTGCAGACAAAAGGAGAGCTGGAGGATGAATTTGACGGGGAAGGTATGATGGAGACAGAGGCACTTCATAAAGAGCATTTTGTGGAGATGCATGACAGGCTGAAAAAAGAATTTCCAAAACTTCTTTCTCTTGGGGCAGGATGCTGTACCAGATGTGCCAAATGCAGCTATCCGGATGCGCCATGCCGTTTCCCTGAGAAACGATTTTCTTCGATGGAAGCTTATGGAATGCTGGTTACACAGGTCTGTCAGGACAACGGGATCGAATATTATTACGGACCCGGAACCATTACATACACCAGCTGCTTTTTCCTGGAATGATTTTTCGGAAAGCACAGAATAAATATCCAGTTCTATTTCTGCGAATGGATCACATAGGATTTTGGTAGCTATAGCTGAAACCTGTTGGATCTGTTTTGCAGAAAGGCGGTATTTTTATGGCATATGGATATCTGGTAAATGTGCAGGGGAAGCAGAACGCAGAGACACAAGCGGGGAAAAAATCTGCAGGCTTTCTGCGGGGATATACGGAAATACTGCGGATATTTCATGCGGCAGCAGTGCTTCTGGGGATCTTTATGGAAAAAATGTTCCACGTACAGGCTGACGCAAGGAATGCAATGGGATACTGCGGAAAATATGCGTGGGCAAGACTGAGATACCGGGTTGGCTGTATGAGAAAACAGGAAGGTACTGTATCCAGCTGTAAAATGTATGGATATGATGAAAGAGAAGAAAGTGTCCCGGAAAATGAAAAACCGCCAGGTAGTCCAGTGCGTCCAGGGATTAAAACCGGAGCTAGACTGAACCGGGGAAAAGCGCAGCAACGAAAAGTCATTGGAATGCACAAGGCAGGGAATAAATATCGGGACAGGCGTCTGCTTAACCGAATTAGGGAATCAAAACAGACAGACCTTGGAAATCTTACAAAGATTTCTTAAACTCTACATTGATCACACAGATCTCGCTGTCAGTGGCAGTCCGCATATTGGGTCCCCAGATGCCGGCGCCTGAGGTGACGATGTTGTGCATGTTTCCTTTTTTCAGGTAGCCGCAGGAATTTTCCCATACAAGACTGGTGCAGATGTTCAGAGGGAACAGCTGGCCGTCGTGGGTATGACCGCAGAGATCAAGATCTGCACCTGCGCGTGCTACCTCATCCAGTTCGCCAGGCTGGTGGTCCATAAAAATAACAGGACGACGGAGATCCAGTGATTCAGTAAGCGCAGAAGGCGTTTTTCGCGTGTCGGCTGTTTTGCGGCAGCGGGAAGGATCTTTGCGTCCGATGAGATAGAAACTGTCATCTATAAGGACGGATTCATCATTCAGGAGCCGGATATTGGCAGCTTTCAGAAATTCGTACATTCGCGGGTCGTCGTATTCCTTTTTCGGGGTGCGGAAGGTGAAACCGGCCAGGATCGGTTCACTGAGATCATGATTGCCCCAGCAGGCATAGACGCCATATTTGGAATGGATAGAGCGAAGTATGGAAGCTGTTTTTTCCGGATTCTTTAATCCCTCGTATTCATTATCAAAAACATCTCCGGCAATGCAGACAAGATCAGGAGACTGGGCATTGATCTCTTTCACAAGAAGCTCGGCATGTCTGCGTCCGATACTGTAGCCAAAATGAAGATCTGCAAGCAGAACGATCTTCAGAGAATCTTTTTCTTTCACCTGCTTATCTACTTTCACATCAAAAGTTTTTATCTTAAGTTTCCACTGATTCAGAATTCCATAAGCACTGACACTGATGATAAGAAGTGTGCATACAGCCCCTGTGATCACAAATGCCTTTCGGGAATAGATCCAGGCAGGGTGAATTGTGTGCGTCAGGATCAGCCTTCCAAGATCCGTGGTAACGATCACCATCAGAATATAAAGAAAAGTTCCCTGAAAATAATTGGCAGTGTTTTTCAGAAAGCGATGCAGTCCGACCGGTTTCCGTATCAGAAAACAGGTCAGCAGAGAGGAGGCCAGAAATACATAAACGCCCGCAAAACACACCCGAAATGCAAAAGTCTGAAACAGATGTGTACAGGCGCCCATCCACAGGATCATCCAGCGCACGATATAAATATTGATGAGAATATAAAATGGTGCAAGAATTATAGCAAGCATGAAATAAACCTCCATGGACCGATACTGTCCGTTATATGGGATAGTAAATGATAGTGATGCAATTACACCAGTATACAGCAATTAATATTTTTTTGCAAAAGAACATATATTAGGGAAAAGACCGCTTATGGTGTTTTTATGAAAAAATATGCGTATTTTCGGTATTTCCTGGTATTTCTCGTGATGGTTCTTCCTTATGTCAGCGGAGTGACGTTTCAGGGAGCGGAGATGGTTTTTGTACAGCGAAAGCCGGAGGCAGAGGAATATCTTCCGATGATAGTCTCCTCGCAGATCACGGCAGATATGGAGCGGGAAACCATAAAAGCGCAGACTGTGATCGCCAGGTCGAATACGCAGAGAAATCTTCGGGAGGGGAAAATACTTCCGGAGATCCTTCGGGAAAATGTGGACGGCATGAATTTCTGCAGAAATATTTTTTCCCCAAAAGACAAAGTCTATGAGCTGGCAGCAGAAGAAACGAGAGGCCAGGTTCTGACATATCAGGGGGAGCTGAAGCTGACGCCGTGGCACAGATGCAGTGCCGGGAAAACACGCAGCGGAGAAGAAGCTTTTGGGGATGAGGCGTATACATATCTGCGATCTGTGGACAGCAGCGAGGACAAAAAACTGCAGGATTATGTGAAAACAGTTGAAGTTTCGGCGCAGCAGATCGGAGGCGAATTGAAGATCCAAAACCGGGACAGTGCGGGCTATGTGACGGAGCTTTCCATGGGAAAAACAGCTCTGGAGGGAGATGGCTTTGCGGCTGGACTGGGACTGGAATCTGCCAATTTCAGTCTGCAGAAAAAGGACGATGTTTATTATTTCCGTGTACGGGGAAGCGGCCATGGCGTGGGATTTTCGCAGTGTGGAGGAAATGAGATGGCGAAAAAAGGAAGCAGCGCGGAGGAGATCCTGAAAAAATATTTTCCGGCCATGAAACTGAAAAATTTATAAAAAGTGAATAGAAAGTCATATTCCGGACACCCTATAGATACAGGAACGGTGACTGACAGGTAATAAAGGCCGGCACCGGAAAAATGAACATATCAGACAGAGGTGGAAAGAATATGAAAAGTAAAATCGTGAGAGGCATTATCAATGGTGGCGTTCTGGCAGCAGTGGCAGCTCTTGGAATCACAGTGTATCAGCTGGGAACGAAGCCCATTGTGGAAAATCCCCAGGAGGAGAATTCCGTACAGATGGAGGAAACCGGGCTGGAAGAGGAGCTTGCGGACGGTGAGGAAGCGGCGGTATCCGGGGATGGAAGAAAAGCGGATTCCGGAATTGAAAAAAATCAGTCAGATGCAGAGGAAATTGCTGGCGGTAATAAGACTGCCGGAAAAAACAGTTCGAATATGTCGGGAGACGGAGCTGTGACGGGAAGTACTGAAAGCGCGATAACCGGTGCAGACGCTGATTTGAATCGCAACGCAGGTGATCAGGGTAGTAATGGAGCAACATCTGCGACGGGTGCAGTGAATGCAGGAGAAAACAGCGAAGCTTCAGTAGCTGGTACAGGAGAAAGTACGGAGACTTCTGCAACCGGAATCGCAGCACAGAATCTGAATTTCACGGAAAATTCTCTGATGGAATGGCCGGTGAGGGGAACCGTTCTGATCGATTATAATATGAATGAAACGGTGTATTATCCGACCCTGGATCAGTACCGGGTAAGCCCGGCAATCGCAGTGCAGGCAGTGGAGGATGCACCGGTATATGCGGCAGCAGACGGACAGGTGCTTTCCGTTGAGCAGGATGCGTGCACGGGAACAACTGTGACCATGGAGCTTGGAAACGGATATCAGGCTGTATATGGACAGCTGAAAGACCTTACTGTGGAAGCCGGGGATTCTGTGAAAGAAGGCGAAGTGATCGGAAATATCAGTTCTCCTACGAAATATTATTCCGTTGAAGGCCCGAATCTTTATTTTGCAGTGAAGAAAGACGGAGTGCCGGTGGATCCGTTTGAATATCTGGAGTGAAAACTTTTGGCAGGAGGGGTGAAAATCCCTCCTGATAAGTGTATAATTACTTATATACAGAACGGAAGAGGTACATAGCTATGAATATTAATGAAATTGCCAGACTTGCGGGAGTTTCCAGAGCCACCGTATCCAGATATCTGAACAACGGATACGTAAGCAGTGAGAAAAAAGAGATCATCCGCAAGGTAATCGAGGAGACAGGATATCAGCCATCCACGCAGGCACAGACGTTGCGTACGCGAAAGACAAGCCTGATCGGGGTGATCCTTCCGAAAATAAATTCAGATACCATAAGTCGTGAAGTTGCAGGAATCAGTGATATCCTTACTCGCAGGGGCTATCAGATGATCCTGGCCAATACCAATAATAATCTGGAGGAAGAGCTGAAATATCTTTCACTTTTTAAGGAACGCCAGGTGGATGGGGTTATCTTTATTGCGACCATGTTTACAAGAAAGCATAAGCAGATGCTGAAAGATTATAAGGTGCCGATCGTATTGCTTGGTCAGTATCTGGACGGTTATCCCTGTATTTACCAGGACGATTACAAGGCTGCTTTTTTGGTGACGGAGAAGCTTGCACAGAAGGGAAATAAATTCGGTTATATTGGTGTCACGGATAAAGACGAGGCCGTAGGAACGCAGCGAAGAAAAGGCTTCGAGGCTGCGCTTCATAAGAATAAGCTTGAAGCTGTTCCGGAGCGAATGAAAATCGGAAACTTTACCATGGATTCCGGTTATGAGATGGCGAAGGAGCTTTTTGAGGAGGATCCGTCCATTGATTCACTTGTGTGTGCGACGGACACAATGGCTGTGGGCGCAATGACTTACCTTAAGGAGATCGGACTTCGAATTCCGGATGATGTGCAGATTGCAGGAATCGGAGACGGAGTTCCGGGCAAGATCGTGGAACCGAAGCTTACGACTGTGCATTTTTATTATAAGACAAGCGGAATGGAGGCAGCAGCCATGCTGGCTGATCTGATCGAGAACGACAACGGAATCAGCAAGGAAATAAAAATGGGCTGTGAGCTTGTGGAGCGGGAGTCTCACAGATAGCAGAGATATTCAGATGTGAATAGGAATATCCGATCTAATGGCATATACAGTATATAAAAGAAGCAGAGCTTTTTCGGGGAAAAAATCCCGGGGAGAGAACTGCTTCTTTTTTGGTCTGGGAGATGGCACGACCAGGGTGACACTGTTTTGGAGGAGCTCTTATGGAATATGTACAAATTCAGAAGAGAAAATTTGTGAGATGTTTCGGATTTACAAATGAGATGGTTGTGGTTATAATACAAACAAGACATGAGAACGATTCCATACAAGAACCATATGGAAATATATAAAATCACAGAAGATAATAATTGAAAAATACTGATAAATGCTATGAAAATTCAAAAATAGCATAGAAATTGCAGAAAAGCAAATTATTGAAATGTGATTACAAATATGAAATCAATCTCATAAAATAAACGGAACAGCAGCAGAAAAGGAGGAAGGACATGGATTACAGAAAGACCGCACAGGAAATCTATGATCATGTAGGAAAGAAAGAAAACATCATTTCCGCAGCGCACTGTGCAACAAGACTGCGTCTGGTCATTGCGGATAATGATAAGGCAGATAAGGAATACGTAGAGAATATCGACGGTGTAAAAGGCGTATTTTTTGCACAGGGACAGATGCAGATCATCCTGGGAACCGGAGTTGTAAATAAGGTTTATGATGAGTTCATCCAGATTGCCGGAGTTTCCGAGAGCAGCAAGGAAGAGCTGAAACAGGTGGCAGCATCCAAGGCCAATCCAGTACAGAGACTGATCAAGACACTGGGAGATATTTTTGTACCGATCATCCCGGCTATCGTAGCCAGCGGATTCCTGATGGGAATCATGGAAGCTTTGAATTTCATGGTAAACAACGGCTTCCTGAATATTAATACCAACGGTTCCATTTATGTATTTGCACAGCTTTTCAGTAACACGGCGTATACATTCCTGCCGATCCTGATCGCTTACAGTGGCGCAAAAGTATTTGGCGCGAATCCTTATCTGGGCGCGGTTATCGGTATGATCATGATTCACCCGAACTTGCAGAACGCCTGGACAGTTGCTACAGAAGGTGTACAGGCAACTCAGAAGGTATGGTTCGGACTTTACTCCATTGACATGGTTGGATATCAGGGACATGTAATCCCGGTTATCATTGCTGTATGGGTACTGGCGCAGATCGAAAAAAGACTGCACAAGGTCGTACCTGCTATGTTTGATCTTTTTGTAACACCGCTTGTCAGCGTTTTTGTAACCGGCTATCTTACACTTTCCATTATCGGACCGATCTTCGTAGCAGTTGAGAACGGGCTTCTGGATGGAATCCAGTGGCTGATCGCTCTTCCATTCGGAATCGGAAGCTTTGTCATGGGTGCTTTTTATGCACCGACAGTTGTTGCAGGTGTTCATCATATGTACACCATCATTGACCTTGGACAGCTCGCTAAATTCGGCGTTACCTACTGGCTGCCGCTTGCATCTGCAGCCAATGTTGCACAGGGTGGTGCGGCTCTTGCCGTAGGTCTGAAATCAAAGAACCAGAAGATCAAATCCATGGCTGTTCCGTCTGCATTAAGTGCATGTATGGGAATCACAGAGCCGGCGATCTTCGGTGTAAACCTTCGTTTTGGAAAGCCGTTTATCATGGGCTGCCTGGGTGGTGCATGCGGAGCACTTTTTGCCTCCATCACCAGTCTTGGTGCTACAGGAACAGGTGTTACCGGTATCTTCGGAATCCTGCTGTGCCTGAATAATCCGGTTTCTTATATACTCATGTTTGCCATCGCATTCGGTGTGGCTTTTGTACTCACATGGATGTTCGGATATAAGGATGAGGTACAGGAAACAGCTGAGAGCGGCGCGCAGACTCTCTACAGCCCGCTTGAGGGAACTGCGATTCCACTTTCGGAAGTAAAGGATGCGACTTTTGCATCGGAAGTCCTTGGAAAAGGCATGGCAGTGATTCCGTCCAAAGGTGAGGTAAAAGCACCTTGTGACGCAACAGTTTCTACAATTTTTGATACAAAGCATGCGATCGGTCTGGCAACAGACAGTGGGCTGGAGCTTCTGATCCACATCGGAGTTGATACCGTTGAGCTTGGCGGAAAATTCTACACAGCTCATGTAAAAGACGGCGACCAGGTCAAAAAAGGCCAGACACTGATCACATTTGATATGGATGCGATCAAAGGAGAAGGATACGATGTGACCACTCCGCTGATCGTCACAAATACAGATGATTATGAAGAGGTAAAAATGCTTACAGAGGGTGCTGTAGATAACAGTTCCAAAGTACTGGAGGTAAAATAATGAGCTCTTTGACAAAAGTGCTTGCGGAGGAAGTAAGAAAAATCGAGGAAACGGCAGCAGTGGACAGAACGGTGCAGAAGGACAGACTGACACATCATCTGATGCCACCGGCCGGATGGCTGAATGATCCCAATGGATTATGCTGGTACAAGGGAAGATATCACGTGTTTTTCCAGTATTCTCCTTTTGAAGCTAACGGCGGTCTGAAATTCTGGGGACACTATTCCAGTGAAGATATGATCAACTGGAGATATGAGGGTGTACCGCTTCTGCCGGACAGCATTTATGACTGTCATGGTGTTTACTCAGGCTCTGCTGTTGCAGAGGAAGATAAGCTTCATCTTTTCTATACAGGAAATATCAAACTGGATGGAGATTATGATTATATCAATAACGGAAGACAGTCCAGCACTCTCCATGTGGAGAGTGAGGACGGCATCCATTTCGGAGATAAAGAGGTTGCGATTTCCTGGGAGGATTACCCGGAGAATTATACCTGTCATATTCGTGACCCGAAGGTCTGGAAAGACGGCGAAGAATATCGTATGATCCTGGGAGGACGTCAGAAAGGCGATAAAGGAGCTGTGCTTTTTTACAGATCAGAGGATCTTAAGAACTGGAAATTTGACCGTGAGCTGACCACAGAAACTACTTTTGGTTATATGTGGGAGTGCCCGGATTTCTTTTCTCTGGAAGGCCAGGAAGTGCTTTCTGTATCTCCTCAGGGCCTGATTCGTGAGGAGTTCCGTTTCCAGAATATTTATCAGTCAGGATATTTTATCCTGAAGGATGGTAAGCCTGAGGAAAAAACTTTCCAGGAGTGGGACTACGGTTTTGACTTTTATGCTCCGCAAACTTTCCAGGATGGAAAGGGCAGACGGATCATCATCGGCTGGATGGGAATGCCGGATGCGGATGAGGAGTATGTGAACCCGACTGCTGAGACAGAGGGATGGCAGCATTGTCTGACGGTTCCGCGAGAAATTTTTTATAAGAACGGAATGCTTTATCAGTATCCGGCGGAAGAACTGAACGGGCTGAGAATGGATGGGATTTCTGTCAGCGGTTCCTGTGTGGAGCTTCCGGTGAACGGACCATTTGATCTGGATATTAAGGTCAAAGGTGAGCAGGGCAAGATAAGTCTTGGGGAAAACCTTTTCCTGGATTATCAGGACGGAAATATTTCATTAGCTCTCTCCGAAAAAGCTGGCGCAGGGCGAAAAGTGCGTAAGGCGCATATTCCATCCGGCAAGGTTGAAGCTTTCAGAATCCTTGCAGATACCACTGCAGTGGAGATCTATGTGAATGGCGGAGAGGTTGTTTTTTCTACCAGATACTATCCGGAGACGCAGGAGCAGGCTGTGAAAGTGGAAGCGGATGAGATTCGTGGAGAGATTTATAAATTAAAGAAATGTGAGATGTAAAAAATAAAAATGCCTTGAATGAAAAAAGAAAGAATGCTAATATAAAACCAAAGCATATTTCTTAAAAATTCAGGGCATTTTTGCCGTCTATTATTTTTCTAAGATCATTTCAGAAATCCATGCTTTTAAATTCCAATTAAGAACAAAGCAGGGGTTCGAAGTGGTGAAAGAAAAAAAAGAACAGCACGTTCCAGAACTCCTGCCAAAACAGGAGGTAGGTCTATGGCAAAAAGAAGAAACCGGAAAATCAGTGCAAAGAAAAATCGCAATGCAGGGAAGCACCTGACAGCAAATCGGAAATATAAGGATACTGTATTTCGGATGTTATTTACAGACAGAAAAAATCTGCTTTCACTTTATAATGCAGTGAATGGAAGCCATTATGAGGATGCGGATGCACTGGAGATTGTGACGTTGGAAAATGCAGTCTACATGGGGATGAAAAATGATCTGGCATTTATTGTAGATACGGGATTGTTTTTGTATGAACATCAGTCGACATATAATCCTAACATGCCGTTGCGAGATCTGTTTTACATATCGGGAGAATATCAAAAGTTTGTAGACAACAGGTCCCTGTATTCATCATCTTTACAGAAAATCCCGGCACCGAATTTTATTGTATTTTATAATGGAACCGAGAAGAAAGAGGACAGCTGGGTCAATTATCTGTCGGAATCTTATGAGAACCTGACAGGAGCGCCAAACCTGGAACTGAAAGTAATCACCCTGAATATCAATGAAGGCCATAACTGCAGACTGATGGAGCAGTGCCGAATCCTGAAGGAATATGCACAGTATGTAGCGAAAGTAAGAGAATACGCAGGAAACACTGACCTGGATACAGCAGTAGAACAGGCAGTCAACGACTGCATCCAAAATGGGATCCTTGCAGAATTTCTTCGGAAAAATAAATCGGAGGTGATCGCAATGAGCATATTCGAATACGATAAAGAAGAGGAAGAACGAAAACTGAGGAAAGCAGAATATGAAGCTGGGAGAGAAGAAGGGATAAAAGAAGGAGAATTACAGAAGGCAAGGAAAACAGCAATAATGTTGAACCAAATGAATTTTCCAGCGAAGAAGATCGCGGAGGTACTTCAGGTGAAGGAGGATGTGATTGAGGAATGGATCAGGGAATCGTTGTAGAGTTTCTCTGAGAAAAATGAATAATATATTTTATATGACTGGCCAGGAGTTGAATCTGGCCAGTTTTTTGTTGTCTTATAAATGCAATATGCTGTTGATTACAGATAACGTGCTGTTGGTGCAGAAATGTTGAAATGGATAGATGAATTTTGTAAAATTATCTGTAAATAACAAATATTATGAAACAAGGGAGGAAAAATTATGGAATGGAAAAAGGTACAAAACATTTTGATTGGATAAATATTTATAATAGCAATGGACAGAGAATACAGTTTCTGGGTGATGGGTGGAACTATAGCCGTAATACTGCTCAAAGCGTATATACTAAAAAAATGAATCTGCATAAGGGTGGGTATTACATTAATCTGCATGAGATTTATAATTGCTTTTATAACGAAAAAAAGACCAAGGCGTTTACCGTAAAAATCACAGGTACTCTCACATACGCAACAAGAATCACCGGTGCCAGAAAACTTTCAAGAAGAAATCTCAAGCTGGCCTGGAAGAGAATTGGAGGAGTCAGGGGATATGAGGTGTACAGAAGTACATCCTTAAGAGGAACCTATAGAAGAGTAAAAACAGTTTCCGGGATCACATGTATTGACAGGAATCTGACAACAAACCGCAATTATTACTATAAAGTAAGAGCATATAAGATTATTGGAAATAAAAAATATTATACACCATTCTCAGGTGCAAAGAAAATAAGAATGTAGAAAAACACCCTTATCGAGCCACTGGCAGCTGCCGTCGTATCTGGATGCAATTTCTTCAATGATAGCAAGGCCGAAACCATGAGACCAGGAATTGGCCTTGCTTGTTTTGCGGTTGAATTTTTGGGCGGATTCTTGCTGTTGAGCATATGGATCGTAAGGAAATTGGCGGTCGGCTTTGCTGTAATCTGGATAAACGGGTCGGGGGAATTGGAAGCACGGCAGGCTTCGATGCCGTTATCCATCAGGTTGAAGAATATGCTGCTGAGATCACTGTTTTCGATAGCAGAGTTTTCCGGAAGCAGAAGCTGAAATGAAGTCCGGATATTGTACCGGGTAGCAATCTGGCGCTTGCTGTCAAGAATTGCGTTGATCAGGTTGTCGCTGCAGATTGGATGAAAGCGTTCTTTTTGAAAGTGGGAGGTCAATGCTTCGAGACAAATGGCGGCTTCTTCATATTGATGGCTGAGTGAACAAAAATAAATACTGGAATGGTTCTGGGAAGAATCTGTCTTCCGGCGAAAATGATGACTGCAAAGGTGATGACTGTAATGAGCAGTGTCCTGGCCGGAGTGGTCCGTTCCTTCAAAACCTGGCGGCTGAAATAGAAACACCATATGGAATAGGGCAGAGCATTAAAAACAATTCCTTTTTCATACATAAAAATGCCTCCCTTGAAAATCTGTATAAATTCAGTATAACATAATTCACAGAAAACAGAAATAAACGTATAATAAATCAGGTGGGAAAATCCGCAGCCGGAATCCCAGCCTGCTTTATCTTTATTATGTGGTCAGAGGGGTTATGGAAAAAGTTTTCATGGTAGCTGACCTGGTATACGGAATGTTTCTGTATGATAAGTGAATTACGATTACTTCGGCTGCTTGAGAATAGAAGGACAGCTGTTAGGGAAGTGTGGCAGCTGTCTTTACATAGAAATGGTGGAGCTGCGTGTTACGGATCAGGAATTTACCGGCGGCGATTTTTACAGAAGAGGAGACTGCTATGAACTATACATACATCGTACAATGTGCAGACGGCACACTTTACACTGGGTGGACAAACTGCCTGGAGAAGCGCATGAAGGCGCATAACGAGGGAAAAGCGGGTGCAAAATACACCCGCGCGAAACGTCCTGTAAAACTGGTATATTATGAAGGCTTTTCAACAAGGGAAGAAGCTATGAGCCGGGAATATCGGATCAAGCAGCTGTCCAGAGAGAAGAAATTGGAATTGATGAAGCTTTGAATTTGTTGGATTGCTATAGAAATATTGACGGGCTGCAAAACAAAATGATAAAATCAGAAAAAACAAGGAGGTTTTTTGCATATGAAAAAGAAATGTTTAACATTACTGCTGGCGATAGCTCTTGTGGTAACGAATGTTGAAGGTACCGGTTTACTTGTTCACGGAGCTGATTTCACATCAGAAGAAGTTTCTGAAGTGAATGAAATCCAGATGGCGAAGGAGACTCCAAAAAGTAAGAACGGTATTGTAAAAATTGCTTTAATTAAGAAGAAGTACTATGATGTGTTCACTTTTTTGGATGAAGACATCAGTGTGAAAATCACATATAAAGATGGAACAACAAGAACTGAAACTATAGATTTACATAATGAAAACACAAAGTATAATGATAAATATGGAAACACTTACTATTATTCTTTTAGCAGAAAAAGAACTGTTAATGTTAAGGGATGGACATATGTATTCAGCTATTATGTAACTGATGCAGAAGGCAATAAAAAAACTTTTACAGACAAAATACAAGTGAACGGGCTCGCTGAAATGCCCAGGGCAGAAATAAATAAAAAATATCAGATTAAGAAAAATATACGTTATACAGTTATACCTTCAAGAACAGCAGAATATACGATTACTTATACCGGAGATAGTAATATGTGGTTCTGGGAAGTGAATGAATGGGAACCAGGAAGATATTCTCTGGGATTTGTAGACAGAGAAAAAAATGATTATGGCTCGTACAAAGTTGTAAAATCAAAACTGGAAAAAGGAAAAAAATATGTTATTACAACTGTAGATGACAATTCTTTTTATCTCAGTATTCTGGAAACAAAGCATGAAAAAATTACAAAGCTTGCCAAAAAAGCAACCTGCAAAGAAAAGGGTTATACTGGAGATGTGTACTGCAAAAATTGTGGCAAATTACTTACAAAAGGCAAAGTCATTGAAAAACTTTCACATAAATGGAGCAAATGGAAAAAAATTTCCGGTGCAACAGTATTAAAACCTGCAAAGCAGCAGAGATACTGTACATTGTGCAAAAGTGTACAGACTAAGGATTCTGGAAACAAGTTAAAATCTGTGATGAAAGTAAACTATAATACAATCACTTTGAAGACGAAAAAGTCCACAGGTAAACTGAAAGTATCCGGAATGGCAAAAGGGGATTATGTTACAAAGGTACAATCCGGAAATACAGGAATCGTTAAAGTCGTAAAGTTTACAAAAGACGGAAAAATCCAGCTGGCTGCACAGAGAAAAACAGGAACTGCAAAGATTACGATTCGTCTTGCCGGAGGAGCAGTAAAGAGTGTTACGGTTAAAGTTCAAAAATAATGTATACATCTTTTTCTGTTAAAATAACAGTTGTGTCAGACAATGAGGTGATCACTATAAAAAAATGCTGTAAGGCTATCGGAGAGATAACCTTGCAGCATTTTTCATTTCAGTGAATTCCCATTCCGGCAACAAAGAAATACATCACAACGAAATGGCACATACTTCCCAGCATTACGAAAATATGAAATACTTCATGAGATCCAAAATTTTTATGTTTTGCATTGAAGATAGGCAGCTTCAGTGCGTAGATGACACCTCCGATGGTATAGATGATGCCGCCGGCCAGGAGCCAGCCGAAACCTGCACGCGGCAGGTTGTGAAAGATCGGCACGAAAGCGAGTACGCACAGCCAGCCCATTCCGATATAGATTACAGAAGAAATCCATTTCGGGCAGGTGATCCAGCAGCCCTTGAGGATCATACCGATAATGGCAACGGTCCAGACAAGCGCGCAGAGAATATATCCGGTGCGGCCATGAAGAACGATGAGGCATACAGGGGTATAGCTGCCGGCGATCATGACAAAGATCATCATGTGATCCATTTTTTTCAGGCGGCGGTTCACCTTGGCGGTGGAATCTACCGAGTGATAAAGTGTGCTGGCCAGATAAAGCAGGATCATAGTCAGGATAAAAACGCTCACAGCAAAAACATGAAGCACATCGGCATTTCTTGCAGCCTTTACGATCAGCGGAGCAGCGCCGGCTGCAGCAAGCAGCATGGCGATTCCATGAGTGATCGCGCTTCCGGGATCTTTTAATTTAAATTTCATAGAAAAACACCTCCTGTATCGAATCTGAAACTCTGAAAAATACTTTGATTACCGAAATAGAAATTAATAAAACGAGAAGTAGTATTCAAAACTACATATCAAGTATACGAATACTATACCACTATTATGCGAAAATGCAAGAACTTTTTTCGCGAAAATTTTATGCGGATTTAACAGAAGTTTGCTTTGAAATAAACATTGGAAAAGTATACTTAATATGTAAAATTGCGATAAGATACGGAGAAACAGGAGGCGGAAAATCCGGAGAATCCATTGTGTGAGCGATTAACCTTTGCGTCCATTTATCAGAGCAGCTGGATGCGATTCTTGCCAGAACAAAAAAGAGATGTGATTTACGAAGAGATCATGGACAGCCTCAGAGAATACGGTGTTCATATGCTCAATTTCCATAAGATCGAAAAGGAAGACCGCAATTATCTGGAACGGTATTTTGAGGCAGAGGTAGCACCGGTTATTTCTCCTTCAACTATAAGATCGAGCCGTCTGATAATGCACCGCTGAATTCCCAGGAGGTATTTTTGCAGCAGGCATACGATAATGTATCTACAGTTCCGGAAGAAAAATGAAGTAATTCGAAAGTAAAGGTTTTCTTTGATAATGTGTCTATCATGTGATAATATAGAAACAGTATAACTGCAGAGAAATATGCAGACCGGAAGGGAGTATTTTATGGCACGCAAGAGAGTAGTGCTCTGTCTGTTAGGAACAGCTCTGGCAGCATCCTTGTTCAGTGGATGCGCCGGAAAGAAGTCAGATCCTATTACAATTACCGTGTGGACATATTATAATGGAGATCAGCTTGATGCATTTAACGGGCTGACAGAGAAATTTAATGAAACAGTTGGTAAAAAAGAGGGAATTACCGTAGAGGGCAAGAGTCTCGGAACAGCGGAAGATCTGGAGACAAGTGTTCTTTCAGCTGCTAATGGAGAAGTAGGAGCTGAGGAAGTGCCGAATATTTTTTCTGCCTATTCAGATACTGCCTATGCCATGAATCAGAAGGATATGCTGGTGGATCTCTCTGGCTATCTGACAGATAAAGAAAAAGAGGAATATGTAGAAGAATATCTGAAAGAGGGAGATTTCACGGATGATGGAAGTATCCGTATCTTCCCGACTGCGAAGTCAACAGAGCTTCTTTTCCTTAATGATACAGACTGGCAAAAGTTTGCAGGAGATACCGGCGCGCAGTATGAGGATCTTGAGACGATAGAGGGTCTTGTTGATACGGCTGAGAAATATTATAACTGGACAGATGAGCAGACTCCGGAGCCAGACGATGGAAAAGCATTATTCGGCCGTGATGCAATGGCGAATTATTTTCTTGTCGGAGCGAAAGAGCTTGGCTGTGATATTTTTGAAGTCAAAGATGGAAAAATGACTCTGAATTTTGACAAGGATGTAATCCGTAAGCTCTGGGATAATTATTATGTTCCATATGTAAAGGGTTACTTTTCAGCATCCGGACGTTTCCGCAGCGATGACGTGAAGACAGGAAACGTGCTTGGTTATGTAGGTTCTACATCCAGTGCTACATTTTTCCCGATACAGGTAAGTGATGACAGCGGAAATTCTTATGATATTTCACTGAAGGTTCTGCCATGCCCGAAGTTTAAGAACGGAGAGAACTATGCGGTACAGCAGGGTGCCGGAATGGTTGTGACAAAGGGCTCCGAGGAAGAGATCAAGGCAAGTGTGGAGTTCCTGAAATGGTTTACCCAGCCGGAGAATAATATTGAGTTTTCCGTTGGCTCCGGATATCTGCCGGTAACAAACGAAGCGAACAGCATTGATAAGATCAAATCAGTTGATAAAGATATCAACAGCTCCATGGAAGAGATTCTTTCCAAATCTGTTGATGAGATCAATAATAATGATCTGTATTACATGCACGCGTTTGAGAATGGAAATGATGCAAGAACAACATTGCAGAATTCATTTGGAGATCTTGCACAGCAGGATCGTGCTACTGTAGAAGAGCGCATTGCGGATGGACAGAGTGCAGAAGATGCAGAGGCAGAATTCCTTTCTGATGAATATTTTGACAGCTGGTATGAGAATATCCTTTCGGAGCTTCAGGCGTACGAGGGTTAACGCAGACTGAAGTTTCGGGAAGGAGGAACTGTTGACCATGAAAAAAAAGGAGAAATCCATTTTTCGGACTATTCTGGTAGCTATGCTGCTGGTGCTTGGGATAGAAATCCTGCTTCTGGTGGTTGCGCTGGGAATCAGCGGTGTGAGTGAGCATCTTAACCAGAATGCGGTTGACATTCTTGAAAAGCAGGTGGATAACAGAGAAAGTTATCTGCAGATGCTTCTGACAGCGAATCAGGATCTGGCAAATCTTTCAGGGAAGATCAATGAAAGGGCGCAGGAGCTGATCGATACAGGAGATCTTGACATACAGAATATCGGAAGCAGCAGAACCGATTATGTTGAACTGATGAAAGTTGTCAGTGACAATATGCTCAATGCAATGAGAAGAAGATCTGTCACAGGAATCTTTCTGGCATTTAATACAGAAGATCTGGATGAGAAAAATCCGGAGGATGCCATACCGGCATTGTACATAAGAGATCTGGATCCGGATTCTCAGCCTTCTTCCAGAAATGCAGATCTTCTGATGGAGAGATCGCCGGTAGAGCTTGTAAAAACAATGGGCATATCCACAGATAAAGGCTGGAAAACCGATATGACTCTTTCGGAAGAAAGTACAAAGGATATCATATATCCGGCATTTCAGGCAGCATATACGGATCATGGCCAGCTTAATGCTGAGGATTATGGTCACTGGACAACAGAACAGTATACGCTTAACGGGGATGACAGACCTGCGATAGCATATTCGATTCCGCTGATCCTTTCGGATGGAACTGTATATGGTGTGCTAGGTGTGGAGATGCTTTCGGAATATCTGGAAATGCAGATGCCTTATGAAGAATTACAGAATAATGGTGTCGGTACATATATCTTGGCTTATACAGGATCTTCTCTGAAGGATGAAAAAATCATTCTTCAGGGAGTGACCGGAATCAGCGGAAAGGATATTTCTACAGTAAAAAGTTTCAGGCATGGCAAACTGAAACTGGAAAAAAATGAATATGGTGATTACCAGCTGAAACTGGCCGGAAAAGAATATTATATATCCATGAAGCCTCTTCAGCTGTACAATAGGAATGCTCCTTTTTCGGGGGAACAGTGGATACTGATTGGCGCAGTGGAGCATAAACAGCTGTTTTCATTCTCAAGATATGTATTACGTGTGATGATCATAGCAGTACTGATGACAGTGCTGGTAGGAATCCTCAGCAGTCTGGTTGTCAGCCTGCGCCTGGCACGACCAGTCCGGAAGCTTTCGGCAGAGGTAGAGGAAGCACAGAAGAATCACAGTACTTCCCTGACATTTTCCAATACCGGAATTCGGGAACTGGACCGTTTTGCGGAAGCGATCACGCAGCTGAATCAGGATATGCTTACCGTTTCCACGAAGTTTTTAAGGATCATGGAAATGGCCAGTGTGGAGCTGGGAGGCTTCGAGGTCCGGACCGATAAAAAGAGTGTTTATATGACGAAGAATTTCTTTTCCATGCTGGGTATGAAGCGTGATCCGCAGGAGATTTCCGGGGCAGATGAGTTTGTGAAGCTTATGCAGGATTTTGACAGAACCTGTCCGAGTACGGTCGGCGGTGACGGTACAAAGATATACTGTATCGAACATGCAGATGGTGAGATTCGATATGTCCGAATGGAGATCAATAAGGAAATGAACCGCCGGATCGGTCTTGTGGAAGATGTGACGAAGGTCACCAGGGAGCGTATGAACATTGAGCATGAGCGAGATTACGATACGCTTACCGGACTTTATAACAGACGGGCATTCCAGAGAGAAAGTGAGAGGGTGTTCCGTGAGCATCCGGAGAAGCTGAAACATGCGGCATTTCTGATGGTGGATATGGATAACCTGAAATATACGAACGATAATTTCGGTCATGATTTTGGTGACAGATACATTCATGAAGCAGGAAGGGGCTTTGCGGAATATGCTCCGGAAGGAACTATATGTTCCCGAATCTCCGGAGATGAATTCAATCTTCTTTTCTATGGCTATGACAGTCAGGATGAGATCCGTAAGGTGATTGCAGAGATCAAGGCAGCGATTGACAGGAAGAGTATCACACTTCCAAGTGGACGGAAGCTGAAACTGAGTATTTCCGGTGGTGTTTCCTGGTATCCGGAAACAACCAGAGATCTGAAACTGATGAAAAAATACGCAGATTTTGCAATGTATCAGGTTAAGAAGTCCAGCAAGGGAGACATCCAGGAGTTTGATCCGGATCTTTATAACAGAACTGCCAGTGAAGAACAGCAGAGGAAACAGTTCCGCCTGCTGATCCGAAGAGAAGAAGTGAAATATTATTATCAGCCTATTGTATCGGCAGTTAACGGTAAGGTACGGGCGCTGGAAGCTCTGATGCATATTGATATGCCAATGCTGAAATCACCGGAGGATGTACTCCGCCTGGCAAAAGAAGAGAAATGTCTTCATGAGCTGGAGCGACTTACATTTTTCCAGTCAGCTGAAGGCTATTGCAGGCTGCGGGAGAATGGTGATGTGAGAGGAGATGAGCTTCTTTTCGTCAATTCCATTGCCAGTGAGAGCATGACAGATGAAGAATGCCGGGAGTTCAATCAGCAGTATGGTGAACTGAAACCGCAGATGGTTCTGGAGATCACGGAGCAGGAATCCCTGAATATGGATGCTCTTGAGAAGAAAAATATGTCAGGTTTCCTGGGTGCGATCGCACTGGATGATTACGGAAGCGGTTACAACAGTGAGAAAAGTCTGCTTGCTATTTCACCGCAGTATATCAAGGTTGATAAAGACATTATCCGGGATATTGATACAGATCCGGATAAGCGGCAGATCGTGGCGAATATTGTTGATTATGCTCATCAGCGTGGTATGTATATTGTAGCTGAGGGCGTGGAAACGCCGGAAGAGCTTAAAGCAGTTCTTGAGCTTGGAGCAGACTTGCTTCAGGGCTATTATCTGGCACGGCCGGAAGCAGTGCCAGGCGAAATCAATGCGGAAGCATTGGAGATCATCAAAAATATAAGTCGGAAAGCGTGATAAGCTTTCCGGCTTTTTTTCTGTACATATTTCTCCCATTTTTTCACATAATATCCATATACAGCAGTCAGATAAAAAATATGCAGGAGGAAAAGTATAAGATGAAAGCAACTGGAATTGTTCGCAGGATCGATGATCTGGGCCGGGTGGTGATTCCGAAAGAGATACGAAAGACATTGCGGATCAAAGAGGGAACACCGCTGGAGATTTTTACAGACCGCGAAGGACAGATTATTCTGAAAAAATATTCGCCCATAGGGGAGCTGAATATTTTTGCGGAGGAATATGTAGAAGCACTGGCGCAGACAACCGGCCTGACGGCCTGTATCACAGACCGGGATGTGGTTGTGGCAGCTGCGGGAAGCGGTAGCAGAGAGCTTACAGGAAAAGAGATCAGTCCCCAACTGGATGAGGTGATTGCCGGAAGAGAAGAAAAAACTATCCGCGCAGCAGGCAGGGAAAATGTGCCTGTGACTTCCGGGTCGAATGAGAAAGCCTCCGGAAAAATGATCCAGCCGATCCTGTGTGCCAGTGATGCGATCGGTTCGGTGATCCTGCTCGCAAAAAACGAAAAAACTGTGCTGGGTGACAAGGAGCGTGCGCTTGTGCGGACTGCGGCGAATTTTCTGGGACGCCAGATGGAACAGTGATGGAAAATTACGGCGGCGGTGAACTGCGGTGGGGAAAGCTGTGGTATTCTTCCAGAGTGAGATTCGTGATAGTGAGCCAGGAGGCAAGAGGTTTTGTCACATAACGGATGTGCCAGGGTTCGAAAGGCATACCGGTAATTGCTTCTTTAGTCCTGGGATAACGGAGAATGAAACCGTAGAGGGAAGCATTTCGTTTCAACCACCGATATTCCTCAGTCCTGGAAAAATTTTCGCATAATTCCATGCGTATGGTCGGACAGGATACATCCAGAGCAAGACCGCTCTGATGCTCACTGGTTCCAGGTGCGGCTACGAATGGGCTTCCCGTATCGGCAAGCTCTTTCTGGCGCTTCCAGGAACGATATCCGGATACAGCCCAAAGATTCAGTCCGGATTTGTGGCAGGCGTGAAAAAGCTGAGAAGCCGCCCTGGCTGCCTGACATTCCAGCAGACGTTTCGGATTCCCGGGAGCGGCTTCAGAGGGAAGACCGATATCAATGAGATGCTCCGGCACAAAAGCTTCCGGCAGAGGATGTTCTTTGCTGATCAGCCGTGTATAGAATTCTCTGTGCATGAAAAACCCCCTTTCCTTATCTATAAGCCTATGATAAGAAAAGGGGATTTATGATTTTCAGATGAAATTAAAGCTCTAGGTCTTTTTCACTCATCTCTTCAAGAAGAGCTTTTTTCATGTCGAAGAGAGACTGGGAGAGATCTACATATACCTTCTGCGGATTTACAAAACGTCTGGATTCATCCCACAGAGTATCCTGCTCTTTCTTGCAGAAGTCGCGAAGCTCCATAACAGACGGAGACTTGTAAACGCTCTTTCCGTTTCGGATCACTGGTACAAGGAGCTCACGAAGTTCGTAGGTTCCGCCAAGAACCTTGGTCTTTTTCCAGGTGTCTACCGGATCAAAGATGACCATGGTCTGCTCCGGATCGAATTTTTCGTCTGCAAGACAGATAAGATCAGCTTTGATCTTGCCTGTATTCTTGCTGTAGATACGGTATACGGTCTTGTTGCCCGGGTTGGTAACTTTCTCTGTGTTCTCGGAAAGTTTGATTTTCGGGATAAAAGTATCACTTCCTGCATCTTTAACAGCGGCAAGTTTGTATACACCGCCGAAAGCCGGGTTGTCATTGGCTGTAATCAGTTTGGTTCCGACACCCCAGGAATTGATCTTGGCATCCTGAGCTTTCAGGCTCTCGATAAGATACTCATCAAGGTCACTGGATGCGGAGATCGTAGCATCGTCAAAGCCTGCGGCTGCAAGCATCTTGTAGGCTTCCTTGGAAAGGTATGCAAGGTCTCCGCTGTCAATACGGATTCCGTAATGCTTCAGCTCGATACCTTCCTCGCGCATTTCCTCGAATACGCGGATTGCATTTGGAACACCGGATTTCAGCACGTCGTAGGTGTCTACCAGAAGTGTGCAGGAATTCGGATAAAGTTTCGCGTAGGTCTTGAATGCTGTATACTCATCCGGGAAGCTCATGATCCAGGAATGAGCATGGGTTCCAAGCACAGGGACATCAAACATCTGTCCGGTCAGTACGTTGGAAGTACCGGCACATCCGCCGATTACTGCGGCTCTGGCACCGAAGATACCGGCATCCGGACCCTGGGCACGACGAAGACCGAACTCCATGATCGGATCACCCTTGGCAGCGTGGCATACACGTGCAGCCTTGGTTGCGATCAGACTCTGATGGTTCATGATGTTGAGGATAGCTGTCTCTACAAGCTGAGCCTCCATGATCGGTGCGATAACCTTGACCATAGGTTCTCTCGGGAAGATAACAGTTCCTTCCGGAATTGCATAAATATCGCCGGTGAATTTGAAATTACTTAAATATTCAAGAAAATCTTCTTCAAAAATTCCCAGGCCTCTCAGATAGGTGATATCGTCCTCAGAAAAACGAAGATTCTCGATATACTCGATCATCTGCTCCAGTCCTGCACAGATGGCAAAACCTCCGCCGCATGGGTTATTGCGGTAAAACATATCGAAGATTACAGTCTGATTGGTAGGATTTTTGAAATAGCCCTGCATCATGGTAAGCTCATAGAGATCCGTGAGCAGAGTAAGGTTATTTGCTCGCATTTTATTCTCCTTTAGGTGCCTCCGGATATTGTGACCGGAGGAAAATAACACGGTTGTTTCCGCTAATCTTTATGATGCTTATTATAACACAAAGGAGAGGATTGTAAAATTTTTTTTACAATAATAAGATATGATAAAATGGATAAAAAAACGAAAAAATATGTGTGAATCTTGTGAAAAAAGCTGTGGAAAATTGACAGAAAAGAACATATCGCGTATTATAAATATATGTGACAAAAAAGGGGCGGATATAATGGGAAGCAATATTTTTCTGGAAGATATAAAAGAGATCCAGTTCGAGGATTACTTTAAATATGATACAAACAGCAGAGGAAACCTGGGAGATGAGCTTCCGGTGATGGTGTACAGGCTGCTGGAATATTCCCTGAAGGAAGAACTGAAGAACCGTTTTGGAAAAGAAACTCAGATTGATATCTTCCGGAGTGCAGGCCGGATGGCAGGAGAATATTTTGCCCGGAATATACTGAATCTGGATGTGTCGCTGGATCAGTTTGTGAATGAGCTTCAGCAGAAGCTGAGAGAATTAAAAATAGGAGTCCTGCGTATTGAGGACGTTAATGAAGAAACAGGGCGGATCGTGCTGACGGTTGCAGAGGATGCTGACTGCTCCGGCTTGCCGGTGCTTGGAGAGACTGTATGTAATTATGATGAAGGTTTTATAGCGGGAATTCTCTCTGTATATTCCGGAAAAACATACACAGCAGTGGAGGTTGACTGCTGGGCAACCGGAGACAGAGTCTGCCGTTTCCACGCGAATGTGGAAGAGTGATTTTTGCAGCTGCAGAATAACAGCGGATAATTAGTGATGGAAATAGAGGGCTGGAGAATGGAAGACAGAAACTGCGAGCTTTTATTTGAATATCTGAGATCAATTCTATATGACTCCAAGGTGAAGCCTCTGGATGTAGAAGGTCTGGACGAGCCTTTTCAGAAGCTTGGAATGGGTCTGCAGTATCTGGACAAGGCGGTTCAGGAGATGAAGCAGTGTTCGGCAGCCCTGTCAAAAGGAGATCTTTCCAGCTTTAATCCTGCCAGAGAGAATTTTCTGTGCGAGAATCTTAAGAACATTCATGCCAATCTGAATCATCTGACCTGGCAGGCCAAGCAGGTGGCAAAAGGAGACTATTCCCAGATGGTTTCCTATCTGGGTGAATTTTCAGAAGCTTTTAATACCATGACAGAGCAGCTGCGTGAAAGAGAGAATTCCCTGAAACTGATCGCCGAGAAAGAAAAAAAGCATGCGGAGATGGCGGAGAGCTACAGTCAGCTTCTCATGGAGCTGATCGCGCGAAGTGAAGAAGAGATCCTTGTGATCAGTCTGGACGGACAGAATCTTCTGTACAGCAACCGCCGGACGGAGGACGAAGTACGGAACTGGGAAATCTATAAAAAGTGGGTGCGTCAGATCGAGAACGGGAGACGTAAGAATGACCGCCGGAAAGAGCTTTATGAGTGGAAATGGGAGGCTGAGGATTCCGATCACCGTTTTTATAAGATCACAACAGGTAAAATGAAATGGCAGGGGGAATGGTCTTACGTTCATATTGTACAGGAGGTCACGGAGGTAAGAGCCAAGGAAGAGCAGCTGAGGGCAGAGGCATATCAGGATATGCTGACCGGAATCGGAAATCGTTTTTATCTGAGAGAAGAGGCTGATGAGATCTTGGATACGGGAGAACAGCTGGCTTTGTGTTATTGTGATCTGGATCATCTGAAATATATCAATGATAATTTCGGGCATCTGGAGGGTGACGAATATCTGAAGTTTTTTGTCAGAGTAGTAAAAGAGAATATTCGTGAAGAAGATATTTTTGCCAGGATCGGCGGAGATGAATTCTGTATTTTGCTGAGAAGCTGTGCCAGAGAGGATGCACAGAACCGTATGGCAGATATCCAGAGGGAGTTTTCCGAAAGGAATAAAACAGTTTATGAGAGAAGCTTCAGCTGTGGAATCATAGAGATTCCTGAGAATCATAGCCCGGTGAAGCTTGAAAAGTTGATCCATGAGGCAGATGAAAATATGTATGGGCAGAAGCGGGAGCATAAAAACAGTATAAAAATAAAATAAAGACTGTGAAATAAGAAAAATATACCCTCGAAAAGCTGCCGAAAACCGCATAAAATAAGGCTTTTCGAGGGATGATAAAAATTTTTTAAAAAAAATTCAAAAAAGGGGTTGCAATTTTAAAAAACCTGTTATATAATATCATTCGTCGCAAGCGATAAGGCAAGCGAAAAACAAAAACATAGGGCTATCGCCAAACGGTAAGGCAACGGACTCTGACTCCGTCAGTTCAAGGTTCGAATCCTTGTAGCCCTGCTTCTTAAGCACCTCAGATGAGGTGCTTTTTTTGTGCGTTATAAAAAACAAGTGCGTTTCCTCCCGCCAGGTGGTACAATAGAACCACAGACAGTATGACAGGGAGGCATTATGAGTTACAGTTTTGAGAGTCGTGTAAGGTTCAGCGAGATCGGGGAGAACGGATGCCTGGAATTGCCGGGGATTCTGGATTATTTTCAGGATTGCTGTACATTTGAGTCTGAGGAAACAGGACTTGGAATGGAAGCATTAAAAGCCCGGAAGCGCGCGTGGGTGCTTTCTTCATGGCAGGTTATTGTGAAACGATATCCGAAGCTTGGGGAACATATAAAGGTAACAACCATTCCTTACAGTTTCCGTGGTTTTATGGGAATGAGGAATTTTATCCTGGAGACAGCAGAGGGCGAACGTTTGGCCTGGGCGAATTCCTACTGGTCACACATTAACACGGAGACAGGGCTTCCGGAGAAGCTTACACCTGCGGATACAGATCCGTATAATTTGGGAGAAAAGCTGGAGATGGATTATGCACCGAGGAAGATCGCGCTTCTGAAGGAAGTCGTGAAGCAGGAGGCTTTTTCCGTGCAGAAGCACCATCTGGACACTAATCACCACGTAAATAACTGCCAGTATATCCGGATGGCAGCAGATTATCTGCCGGAGGATTTTGTAGTTCATCAGCTGCGTGCTGAATACAAGCGTCAGGCTTTGTTGGGAAATGTGATCATTCCGGAGGTATATGCGGCGGAGGATAAGGTGATGGTGATTCTTAATGCGGAGGATCAGGAGCTTTACGCTATTGTAGAATTTACAAAATAAGCTATATAGGGAGGAAACGCTATGCTGGAAAAATTAAAAGAAGAAGTTTACAGAGCAAATATGGACTTGCCGAAATATGGTCTTGTTACTTTTACATGGGGAAACGTCAGCGGGATCGACAGAGAAAAAGGGCTTTTTGTTATCAAGCCGAGCGGTGTTGAGTATGAGAAGCTGACTCCGGAGGATATGGTCGTTGTAGATCTGGAAGGAAATAAGGTCGAGGGCAGATATAATCCGTCGTCTGATACTCCTACGCATGCGATTCTTTATCGTGCATTTCTGAACATCGGAGGTATCGTACATACCCATTCGTCCTGGGCTACAAGCTGGGCGCAGGCAGGAAGATCTATTCCATGCTATGGAACTACGCATGCAGATTATATCTACGGGGAGGTTCCGTGTGTGCGTAACCTGACCAAACGCGAGATTGAAGAGGCTTATGAAGAGAACACAGGTATCCTCATTGCTGATTATTTCAAGAATAAAGATTACGAGGCTGTTCCGGCAGTTCTCTGCAAAAACCACGGACCTTTTACCTGGGGAAAAGATGCACATGAGGCTGTGCATAATGCAGTGGTTCTGGAGGAGGTTGCCAAGATGGCTTCCCGATGTGAACTGATTAACCCGAATGTGAAGCCTGCACCACAGGAGCTGCAGGATAAGCATTACTACAGAAAGCATGGTGCGAATGCATATTACGGTCAGGTAAATCAGGAGGATTGATCTGTCAATAAAAAGATAACAGAAACAGTGTCTCCTGAAAGAGACGGTTCAGGGCTCTTTTTGTCAAAAATGGTAGAAAAAGCCAGAAATGCTGACCTTTAACACAGGTACTGCCGAAATATGTGCTAATGTCAAGAATATTGCAGAACATTAACACATTTTGAAAAACAGGTGGCAGTATGAAGATTTACACTTATCAGGGAAAAAAGAACGTTTCAGGAGAGAAAATACGTCAGATGAGAAATATGAAACGGATGTCACAATCCGCACTGGCTGCGAAAATGCAGGTCGAGGGTGTGATGCTGGAGAGAGACAGTATCAGCAGGATCGAAGGCGGCGAGCGATTTGTGGCAGATTATGAACTGAGAGTGTTTGCGAAGGTGCTGGGCGTGGAGGTAGAGTGGCTTCTGAATGAACAGTAATATAAAAATTGGTATGACTGCTATTTATATATGTAAAGTACTTGATATTTATGCAGGAAACTGCTACAGTATAAAGAAAAAAGGAGATCGCGATTTCGGTAACAGGAGAAGCGGTCACAGATAAAAAGATAGAGGCGCGGATTTTATCAGTATTTATAGACGAGAGGCCCTGGCAGGCTGTTTATATAAAGAAAGGAAACTCCGCCGAAGTGCTCTGGAAAGCCAGATGACAGGGCACTGGGACGCCGCAGAATATGCGTCGTACTGTCACGGATGTGGAGCGCTATCGTAAGCTGTTGAATAGGGATTATTTAACCGGAGGTGTTCTAAGAAGGGACAGCCTCCGTTTTTTTGTCTCCGAAAAAGGGAGGAGAAAAATGAGTAAAAAAGCAGGAACAGCATTGTCTGTTATGGCAATGACATTCATGGGTGCGCTGGCAAGTCCCCTGACTGTGCTGGCGGCAGATGCGGAGGAGACTTACCAGCCTGCTCTGTATGCAACAATCTGGGCACTGCTTCCGCCTCTTGTGGCGATCATTCTTGCGTTGATCACAAAAGAGGTATACAGTTCTCTGTTTGTGGGAATTGTAGTAGGAGCACTGCTTTATTCCGGATTTAAATTCGAAGGAACTGTAACACAGATTTTTGAGGGAGGAATCATCAAGGTTCTTTCCGACAGCTACAATGTAGGTATCCTGATATTCCTGGTAATCCTGGGATCAGTGGTGTGTATGATGAACAAGGCCGGCGGCTCTGCCGCATTCGGAAGATGGGCCAGCCAGAAGATCCATACACGTGTAGGTGCAGAACTTGCAGCGATCATTCTTGGTATCCTGATCTTTATTGATGACTATTTCAACTGCCTGACAGTAGGAAGCGTTATGCGTCCTGTAACAGACAGACATCACGTATCCAGAGCGAAATTTGCATATCTGATCGATGCAACAGCTGCTCCGGTATGTATTATCGCACCGATCTCATCCTGGGCTGCTGCAGTCAGCGGATTCGTAGAAGGACAGGACGGACTGGCAATTTTTGTAAGAACGATTCCGTATAACTTTTATGCGATCCTTACGATCGTGATGATGGTTGGAATGGTACTGATGAAAACAGAATTCGGTGCAATGAGAACACATGAGATCAATGCACTGAACGGAGATCTTTATACAACCGCTGCCAGACCATATGAGAATGCAACGGATGATGAAACACCAAATCCCCGGGGAAGAGTTATCGATCTTGTTATCCCGATCCTTGTGCTTGTTATCTGCTGTATCATCAGCATGATCTACACAGGAGGATTTTTCAGCGGAACAGATTTTGTTACTGCATTTTCACAGAGTGATGCTTCCACTGGTCTTGCAATGGGAAGTGCTTTTGGTCTTGTGTTTGCGATCATCTTTTATATGATCCGCCGTGTGATCAATTTCAGAGATTGCATGTCCTGTATTCCGGACGGATTCAAGGCCATGGTGCCGGCGATTATGATCCTGACCTTTGCATGGACTCTGAAGGCCATGACAGACGGACTTGGCGCAGCAGTGTTCGTAGAAGAGGCTATGCGCTCTGTTGCAGGAGGAATCGAGGTTATTCTTCCGGCGATTATTTTCCTGGTTGGATGCGGACTTGCTTTTGCGACAGGTACCTCCTGGGGAACTTTCGGTATCCTGATTCCGATCGTGGTTGCTGTATTCGAGAAATCCAGCCCTGAGATGATGATCATTTCCATGTCTGCATGTATGGCAGGTGCTGTATGCGGAGACCACTGTTCACCGATCTCCGATACAACGATCATGGCTTCAGCAGGAGCACAGTGTGACCATGTGACTCATGTTTCCACACAGCTTCCGTATGCGATCGTAGCGGCAGCAGTATCTTTCGTGACATATATTGTTGCTGGTTTTGTTAAGACAGCATGGATCGCGCTTCCGGTTGGAATCGTGCTGATGCTGATCGTACTTTTCATCATCAAGATGAACAATCCTATGCCTGTTGAGAAACCGACAGAGTAAACAACTGGATAATCTGAGAATAAAAGGCAGTACCGGAAAGAAATTTCCTGTGCTGCCTTTTTTGTGCTTTCTATAATAATCGGCTTATGTTATAATGCAGGACAGACAAGTAATAAGAACATAACAAATCAATCATATATAAGATTAAGGAACAGGAGAGGTAATGATAGAATTAGGTAAAAAACAGAAACTTCTGGTTGTAAAAACCGTAGATTTCGGAATATATCTGGGAGAGGACAGAAACGCACCTCAGAACGAGCGTGTACTGCTTCCTTCCAAGCAGGTCCCGGAGGGAACCAGGGTCGGTGATGAGATCGAAGTATTTATTTATAAGGACTCCCAGGACAGACTGATCGCAACCACAAGGGAGCCAATGCTTCAGGTTGGACAGACAGCAGTCCTCAAGGTGAAACAGGTCACAAGAATCGGTGCATTTCTTGACTGGGGACTGGAGAAGGATCTTCTTCTTCCGTATCATGAGCAGACCAACCGTGTTCGCGAAGGCGAGGAGTGCCTGGTAGCTCTTTATGTGGACAAGAGCAGCAGACTTTGTGCCACCATGAAGGTGTACCATTATCTTTCCACGAGAACTCCTTATGTACCGGGAGATATGGTGAAAGGCCGTGTCTATGAGATCAGTGGAAATTTCGGTGTTTTTGTGGCAGTAGATGACAAATATTCCGCACTGATCCCTGCAAGAGAGGCAACCGGTAAGTACAGACCGGGAGCGATTCTGGATCTTCGTGTCACAGAGGTGAAGGAAGACGGCAAGATGAACGTCAGCGACCGTCAGAAGGCATATATTCAGATCAATGAGGATGCAGAAAGTGTATACAGTGTGATCGAGGAATTTGCGGGAGTGCTTCCGTTCGATGATCATGCGTCACCGGAAGTTATCAAGAGAGAGTTCGGTCTGAGCAAGAACGCATTTAAGCGTGCGGTCGGACATCTGATGAAAGAAGGCAAGGTGGAGATCCGCGACAAGAGGATCTACATTAAAAAATAACAAGGTGTTGACCGGCTCCGGATCAGACACGCTCCGGCACGTTCCGAGAAAAGTGCAGAGCGGGTAGGATCCGGAGCCTTGTTTATTCAAAGGAGAGAAAAATTTGGAGTTTACACATTTACATGTCCATACAGAATACAGTCTTCTGGATGGTTCCAATAAGATCAAAGAATATGTAGCCAGAGTAAAAGAGCTGGGCATGGACAGTGCGGCGATCACGGACCACGGCGTTATGTATGGTGTAATCGATTTTTACAGGGCTGCAAGAGAAGCCGGGATTAATCCGATCTTGGGCTGTGAGGTATATGTGGCACCTGGCTCACGTTTTGACAGAGAAGTAGGAAGCGGTGATGACCGTTATTACCATCTGGTTCTTCTGGCAGAAAATAATCAGGGCTACAGCAATCTGATGAAAATCGTTTCCAAGGGATTTGTGGAAGGCTTCTATTACAAGCCGCGAGTAGATCTGGAGCTTCTGGAAAAATATCACGAGGGAATCATTGCGTTAAGTGCCTGCCTGGCCGGTGAGGTTGCAAGGTACCTTGCCCGTGGTATGTATGAGGATGCAAAGATCGCAGCGCTCCGCTATCAGGATATTTTCGGAAAAGGAAATTTCTTTCTGGAGCTGCAGGATCACGGAATTCCGGAGCAGCAGACAGTAAACCAGCAGCTTCTCCGCATGCACAGAGAAACCGGCATCGATCTGGTTGCCACCAATGATGTACATTATACCATGGCTGAGGACGCAGAGCCCCACGACGTGCTCCTCTGCCTCCAGACCGGAAAGAAGCTTACGGATGAGAACAGAATGCGCTATGAAGGCGGTCAGTATTATGTGAAATCACCGGAAGAAATGGCAAGACTTTTCCCATATGCTCTGGAAGCCTTGGAAAATACGCACAAGATTGCAGAACGTTGCCATGTAGAAATCGAATTCGGTGTGACCAAGCTGCCGAAATATGATGTTCCGGACGGACTTACTTCCTGGGAATATCTGAACAAGCTTTGCCATGAGGGGCTGGAAGAGAGGTATCATCCGGTAACGGAAGAGCTTACGAAGAGGCTGAACTATGAGCTGTCCACGATCAAAAATATGGGATATGTGGATTATTTTCTGATTGTGTGGGATTTTATCAAATATGCCAGGGATCATGATATTATGGTCGGACCGGGACGAGGCTCTGCCGCAGGAAGCCTGGTTGCCTATACACTTGGCATTACGCAGCTGGACCCGATCCGGTATGATCTGCTGTTCGAGCGTTTCCTGAATCCGGAGCGAGTATCCATGCCGGATATTGATGTTGACTTCTGCTTCGAACGGAGGCAGGAGGTTATTGACTACGTAAGGCGGAAATACGGAGATGACTGTGTGGTTCAGATCGTTACCTTTGGTACTCTGGCTGCGAGAGGTGTGATCCGTGATGTGGGACGTGTTCTTGATATGCCGTATGCCCAGGTGGACACCATTGCCAAGATGATCCCGCAGGAGCTGAACATCACAATAGATAAAGCACTGAAAATGAATCCGGAGCTGAGCAAGGCTTATCAGGAGCAGGAGGATGTTCACCGCCTGATCGATCTGGCAAAGCGCCTGGAGGGATTGCCGAGGCATACTTCCATGCATGCGGCAGGTGTTGTTATCAGCCAGAAGGATGTATCCGAATATGTGCCGCTTTCCAGGGCTCAGGACGGTTCTATCGTTACACAGTTCACCATGACAACGCTGGAAGAGCTTGGTCTTCTGAAAATGGATTTCCTTGGTCTTCGTACCCTGACCGTTATCCAGAACGCAGTAAAAATGGTGGAAAAGGATACCGGCGTTGTTCTGGACATGCAGAAGATCGATTACAATGACAAAAAAGTGCTCGACTCTCTTGGAACCGGACGTTCTGACGGTGTGTTCCAGCTTGAGAGTGCGGGGATGAAAAATTTCATGAAGGAGCTGAAGCCGCAGAGTCTGGAGGATGTGATCGCGGGAATTTCCCTGTATCGTCCGGGTCCTATGGATTTCATTCCGCAGTATATCCGCGGAAAGAACCGCCCGGATACCATCCGCTATGACTGCCCACAGATGGAGCCGATCCTGAAACCTACTTATGGCTGTATCGTATATCAGGAGCAGGTTATGCAGATCGTTCGTGATCTTGCAGGATACACTCTGGGACGAAGCGACCTGGTACGCCGTGCCATGTCCAAGAAAAAAGCTTCCGTTATGGCAAAGGAGCGCCAGAATTTCGTTTACGGAAATGTAGATGAAGGAGTTCCAGGCTGTATCGCAAACGGAATTTCCGAGGAGATCGCCAATAAGATCTACGATGAGATGACGGATTTTGCGAAATATGCTTTTAATAAATCTCATGCAGCAGCGTATGCGGTAGTTTCCTACCAGACAGCATATCTGAAATACTATTATCCTGTAGAGTTTATGGCTGCGCTGATGACCTCCGTTGTGGAAATGCCCACCAAGGTTGCGGAATATATTTCTGTCTGCCGTCAGATGGGAATTCAGATCCTGCCGCCGGATATTAACCGCGGTATGTATGGTTTTTCCGTTGATAACGGCTCGATCCGCTATGCGCTTTCCGCGATCAAAAGTATCGGACGTCCGGTTATCGAGGGAATTGTCCGGGAGCGTGAGGAAAACGGAGAATACACTTCCCTGAAAAACTTTGTGGAGCGTAACATCGGGCAGCTGAACAAGCGTGTTGTGGAGAATCTGATCAAAGCAGGAGCACTGGACTGTCTGGAGGGAAACCGCAAGCAGAAGATGAGCGTTTATATGCAGATTATAGACAGCATCAACCAGGACAAAAAGCATACCATGGCAGGCCAGATGAGCCTTTTTGACATTGTATCTGAGGAAAATAAAAAAGAATTTGAGATCCGTATGCCACAGATCGCGGAATATCCGAAGGACATCATCCTTACCTTCGAAAAAGAAGTTCTTGGAATCTATCTCAGCGGCCATCCTCTGGAACGCTACCGGAATATGCTGGAAAAAATGATCTCCGCGAAAACATCAGACTTCCAGCCGGACGATGAGACCGGAATTCCGGAGGTTTATGATAATCAGAAAGTGATCGTTGGTGGAATGATCACGGATAAAACCATAAAATATACAAAGAATAATAAAGTAATGGCATTTCTGACCCTGGAAGATCTGGTAGGCACTGTGGAGGTTGTTGTATTTCCGAGAGATTACGAAAAATGCCAGATGTTCCTCAACGAAGATGCCCGTCTTTTTATCCAGGGAAGAGTTTCCGCAGAGGACGATAAAGCCAGTAAGCTGATCCTGGAAAAAGTGCGCTCCTTCGATGATATGCCAAGAGAAGTCTGGATCCAGTTTGACAGCAGAGAAGCCTATGCAGAAGCAGAAACCGGACTGGTGGATGACCTGATGGAGTCCAGAGGGAATAGTACTGTGGTAATTTATCTGAAAGATGTCAAGGCAATGAAGAAGCTTCCACCTGCATATCAGGTTCGTATAGAGGATTCCTGGCTGGATAAAATGTGTGAAAAATATGGAAACTCCAATGTTAAAATTGTGGAGAGAGTATTGAAAAACTTATAAAAATGCTATAAACTATATCCGAATATGTGTATTACAATAGGTTGTTTCATAAGATGGAGGATAACAATATGGCAGAGAACAAAATCAAAACGATCGGCGTTTTGACCAGTGGCGGTGACGCACCTGGAATGAATGCTGCAATCCGTGCTGTTGTCAGAAGAGGATTAAGCAGCGGACTGAACGTAAAGGGAATCTATAAAGGATACAGCGGTCTCTTAAATGAAGAGATCAGGGACATGACAGCAAAAGATGTTTCCGATACGATTGAACGAGGCGGAACAATTCTTTACACTGCCAGATGTGCAGAGATGAGAACAGAGGAAGGACAGCAGCAGGCTGCAGAAATCTGCAGAAAACATGGAATCGACGGCCTTGTTGTTATCGGTGGAGATGGTTCCTTCGCAGGTGCTCAGAAACTTGCGAACCTTGGAATCAATACCATTGGCCTGCCGGGAACGATTGACCTTGATATCGCATGTACTGAGTATACGATCGGTTTCGATACAGCTGTAAATACAGCTATGGAAGCTATCGACAAAGTACGTGATACATCTACATCTCATGAGAGATGCAGTATCATTGAGGTTATGGGACGTAACGCCGGATACCTTGCTGTATGGTGCGGTATCGCCAACGGTGCAGAGGATATTCTGATCCCGGAGAAATATGATTATGACGAGCAGAAGCTTATTGACAATATCGTAGAGAGCCGTAAGAAAGGTAAGAAACACCACATCATCGTAAATGCTGAGGGTATCGGCCATTCAGAGGCTATGGCGAAACGTATCGAGGCTGCAACAGGTATCGAGACACGTGCAACGATCCTTGGTCACATGCAGCGTGGTGGAAGCCCAACATGTAAAGACCGCGTATATGCGTCTATGATGGGTGCTCTTGCAGTAGATCTTCTTGTTGCCGGAAAACGCAGCCGTGTTGTTGGATACCGTCACGGTGAGTTCGTTGATTTCGACATCAATGAGGCTCTTGCAATGCAGAAGAATGTAGACTCCTACATGTGGGAAGTCTGCAATTCACTTTCTCATAATTACAGAAAATAAAAACATTTATGAACTTAAAAAAAGTTTCAGACGGATTGCATAAACTGAATACGTCACAAATAATTGCCCTCGGCTTTGCGGGGGTGATTTTTGTAGGCGGATTTATTTTATGGCTGCCGTTCTGCAGTGCACCCGGGCAGGCTGTTACCTTCCCGGATGCTGTTTTTACGGCGGCAACCAGTGTGTGCGTGACAGGGCTCTCCACAGTAGTTATGGCAACACAGTGGAGCGCTATTGGAAAGGCAGTCATATTGTGCCTGATACAGGTCGGCGGAATTGGACTGATCGCACTGGCAAACATGATATTCATCAGTCTCCGGCGGAAGATATCCCTCAAGAACCGACGCATCATCAAGGAATCCTATAATCTGGATGAGATGGGCGGTGTGGTGCCGGTAGTCCGAAGCGTAGTGAAATGTGTATTCCTTGCGGAAGCTATAGGAGCAGTCCTGTATGCGATCTGTTTTGTACCGGAATTTGGATGGAAAACAGGACTGATACATGCGGTATTTCTGGCAGTATCTGCATTCTGTAACGCAGGCATTGATCTTTTTGGGGAGACAAGTCTTGCGGCTTATATAAGTAATCCGCTGGTGAATCTTACTACTATAGGACTTATAATCGTATCAGGGCTTGGGTTCATTGTCTGGTGGGATCTTTGGGACAAATTCCGGAAGATCATACGAAAAGAGCTTTCCCCCTCCCGCTTTTTCCGGGTGCTGCGCCTTCAGAGCAAACTGGTCCTTACCATGACCGGAATTCTGATTATTGCAGGAGCAGCGCTGGTATTCATTTTTGAATCAGGAAATCCACGCACACTGAAAGGCATGCCATTGGGGACGGGGATAATGGCTTCCTTGTTTCAGTCAGTGACTACACGTACCGCAGGCTTTTATACCATTGATCAGTCGCTGTTAGCGACTCCGACAGTGATTATTTCACTGCTGTGGATGTTCATCGGAGGTTCTCCCATGGGTACAGCCGGTGGTGTGAAAACTACAACGATCGCAGTGCTGCTCCTTTCCATTGCAGCATATCTTCAGGGAAAAAAAGATGTCGAGGTATACGGCCGGAGGATCCGCGAGAGCTATCTCCGCTCGGCGATGGTCGTTGCGGGAACCAGTATGCTGATTCTTTTTGCCATGTCGGTTCTCCTGTCGGCAGTAATGCCGGGAGTAGATCTGGCAGATATTTTATATGAGATCACTTCGGCAGTGGCGACTGTAGGACTTTCCAGAGGACTGACACCACAGCTGAATACCGCAGGTAAATGGATCGTGATCCTGACCATGTATCTGGGCCGGATCGGACCTCTGACTTTAGGAACTGCAGTTGTGGTAAAGGTGCGAAACAGGCCGGGAAGCAATACGCATCTTGGCGAAGAAGATATCATGATCGGTTAAACAGGAGAATACAATGAAAAACAAATCTTTTGCTGTGATCGGACTTGGACAGTTCGGAATGACTCTGGCTGTAACACTTGCAGAGTCGGACTGTGATGTTCTTGCCATCGACGACAAAGAAGAAAATATCGAAGAGATTTCCGAAAAAGTAACCTATGCGGTGAAAGCCGATGTCCGGGAACCGGGAATCCTGAAAGCTCTGGGCGTCCAGAACGTGGATGTGGCGATCATTGCCGTAGCGGAGAATCTGGAAGCCAGCATTTCCGCAACCATGCAGGCTAAGGATCTGGGAGTACCGTTCGTTGTTGCAAAAAGCATGAATTCCCTTCATGGGAGAATCCTTGACAAGATCGGTGCAGATAAGATCATCTATCCGGAACAGGCTATGGGACTTCGTGTTGCCAGAAATCTTCTGTCCGGCGGATATCTGGATGTATTTGAGCTTTCTGCGGAATTTAGTATGGCAGAATTTACCATTCCGGATAACTGGGTTGGAAAAAGCCTCATGGAGCTGAATGTGAGAGATCGTTTTCACATCAATATCATCGGCATCAAGCAGGGCGAAAACGTTACCGTGGACCTGAATCCATCCGAGCCGCTTCCTGCAAACTGTTCTGTGATCGCCATCGGAAAAAACAGGGATCTCAATGCAGAACCGGCGTTTATGCGGAATGAATAAAACAGGCAAGAAATATGTGAATTGAGGAAAAAATATGATAACCAGTGTATCAAATGCAAAAATTAAAAACGTGATGCAGCTGAACCAGAAAGCGAAGGCAAGAAGAGAACAGGGACTTTTTGTGGCAGAAGGCAGAAAAATGTTTCTGGAAGCACCGGAAGCATGGGTTTCACAGGTGTTTGTTTCTGAGACGTTTTCCCAGGATGGAGAGCTGATGGCACAGGTGGAAAAATATGCTTATGAGATCGTGAAGGATTCCGTGTTCCGCCAGATGTGCGATACAAAAACACCACAGGGAATTCTGACCGTTCTGAAGCTTCCGTCCTGGAGCGAGGAGGATGTGCTTGCAGGAAAAAATCCTCTGGTTATGGTTCTTGAAGATCTGCAGGATCCGGGAAATGCCGGAACGATCCTCCGGACCGGAGAGGGAGCCGGTGTGAGCGGCGTTTTCCTCACAAAAACCTGCGTAGATATCACAAATCCAAAGGTGATCCGTTCCACCATGGGCTCTATTTACAGAATGCCTTTTCTATATGTGGAAGATGTGGTATCATTAGAACAGAAGCTGAAGGAAAAAGGAATCCGCAGTTTTGCAGCTCATCTGAAAGGTGAGAATTCCTACGATCAGGAATCCTATAAAGGCGGCACAGCATTTTTTATCGGAAATGAAGGGAAAGGTCTGACAGACCAGGCGGCAGAGGCAGCAGACTGTCTGATCCGAATTCCCATGTGCGGCAAGGTGGAGTCTCTGAATGCTGCCATGGCATCGGGGATCCTGATGTATGAGGCTGCAAGACAGAGAAGAGGATAACTTTTTTTCAAAAAAGAGAGGAGGGGTTTTATGACGCCTTTGGCCTGGCTTGGAATACTGGCACTGTTACTGGTAATTGAAGCGATCACGGTAGGACTTACCACTGTCTGGTTTGCAGGAGGTGCTCTTGTGGCGTGTATTGCATCGTGGCTTGGTGGGGGGATCGTTATACAGCTCCTTTTATTTTTCGGAGTTTCCGTGGTGCTTCTGATCTTTACCAGACCTCTTGCGGTCCGCTACATGAACAAGGGCGTGGAGAAGACCAATGCAGAGAGCCTTCTGGGAAAAAAGGCTGTTGTGATACAGCCGGTCAACAACCTGGCCCAGACCGGGCAGGTGCGGATCAATGACATCGAATGGACTGCCCGTACAGCGGACGATTCTGTGCAGATCCCTGCAGGTGCGGTAGTCGAGATCGAGGAGATCCGTGGTGTAAAGCTGATCGTAAAAGAAATTAGCAAGGAGGGCTAAATTATGGGTGGAGTTGTTGTTTTGCTTGTAGTCATCGTTCTTGTACTGTGGGTACTGGCATCCTGCATCCGTATCGTGCCACAGGCGTATGCGGTGGTACTGGAACGCCTGGGAGCTTACAAGGCTACCTGGAGCACAGGAATCCATTTCAAGGTTCCGTTTATTGAGCGTGTTGCAAGAAGAGTAAACTTAAAAGAGCAGGTTGTGGATTTTCCGCCGCAGCCGGTGATCACCAAGGATAATGTAACCATGCAGATCGATACTGTCGTATTTTTCCAGATCACAGATCCGAAGCTTTATGCATACGGCGTTGAGAATCCGATCATGGCGATCGAGAACCTTTCTGCTACAACCTTACGTAACATCATCGGTGATATGGAGCTTGATGAGACACTGACGTCCCGTGAGGTGATCAACACCAAGATGAGAGCTTCTCTTGATGTAGCCACAGATCCATGGGGAATCAAGGTCAACCGTGTTGAACTTAAGAACATCATTCCTCCGGCAGCCATCCAGGATGCCATGGAGAAACAGATGAAGGCAGAGCGTGAGAGACGAGAAGCCATCCTGAAAGCTGAAGGTGAGAAGCGTTCCACCATTCTTGTTGCAGAGGGTAAAAAACAGTCCGCCATCCTGGATGCCGAGGCTGAGAAGCAGGCAGCTATCCTTCATGCAGAAGCACAGAAAGAGCGTATGATCAAAGAAGCAGAAGGTCAGGCACAGGCAGTTCTTAAGGTACAGCAGGCAACTGCGGAAGGACTTCGCATGATCAAGGACGCAGGCGCAGACGAATCCGTTCTTACACTGAAGAGCCTGGAGGCACTTGCGAAGGTTGCCGACGGCAAAGCAACCAAGATCATCATTCCGTCCGAGATACAGGGCATCGCAGGGCTGGCAACATCCCTGAAGGAGATTATGACAGATAAACCGGCAGAGCAGAAATAAATCTGCAGCCATGAGGAGGATATTATTATGAATCTTAAAGGAAGAAATTTCCTGACACTGAAAGACTTTACACCGGAAGAGATCACCTACATGATCGATCTGGCAGCAGATCTCAAAGCTAAGAAAAAAGCAGGAGAGCTTCATGAATACTACAGAGGCAAGAACATTGCACTGATTTTTGAAAAGACAAGCACAAGAACACGCTGTTCTTTTGAGGTGGCTGCACATGATCTTGGAATGGGTTCCACATATCTTGATCCGACAGGCTCCCAGATCGGAAAGAAAGAGAGCATTGCGGATACAGCAAGAGTTCTCGGAAGAATGTACGAAGGAATCGAGTACCGTGGATTCGGTCAGGATATCGTTGAGGAGCTTGCAAAGCATGCAGGAGTTCCGGTATGGAATGGTCTGACTAATGAATATCATCCGACACAGATGCTTGCAGATATGCTGACAGTACGTGAGCACTTCGGCAAACTGAAAGGTCTGAAGCTTGTATACATGGGCGATGCCCGTTACAACATGGGTAACTCCCTGATGATCGTATGCTCCAAGCTTGGCCTTGATTTCGTGGCATGCACCAATAAGAAATACTTCCCGAATGATGAGCTGGTAGCACAGTGCCAGCAGTGGGCTAAGGAAGCAGGTTCCACAATTACCCTCACAGAAGATGTGGAAGCCGGAACAAAAGATGCAGACATCGTTTACACAGATGTATGGGTATCCATGGGTGAGCCGGATGAAGTATGGACAGAGCGTATCCATGACCTGACACCATATAAAGTAACAAAACATGTAATGGAGAACGCCGGCGAGAAGGCAATCTTCCTTCACTGTCTGCCAGCTTTCCATGATCTCAAGACAAAGATCGGTAAGGAGATGGGCGAGCGCTTCAACCTTACAGACATGGAGGTTACAGACGAGGTATTCGAGTCTCCGCAGTCCAAAGTATTTGATGAGGCCGAGAACCGTATGCACACTATCAAGGCTGTGATCGTTGCAACATTGGGAGAGCCGGAGAAATAATGCCAGAGTTATATAATGAAGAGATAATTTCACAGGCAACACATACAAAATGGGCGGGCAAAACCGTCCATTTTGCAAGAGAGATCGATTCTACCAATCTCTGGGCGAAGCGTGCTTGGAAAGAAGGCGCACAGGATGGAGAACTGTTTGTGTCAGAGTATCAGTCCGCAGGGCGCGGACGTTTTTCAAGACGCTGGAGCGCACCGCCGGACAGCTCTGTGATCATGAGCATTCTTCTCTGTCCGGAATTTTCCCCGGTGAAAGCACCGATGCTCACACTTGTCATGGGACTTTCCGTTGCACAGGCGGTTGCGGACCTTGGTCTGGATGTAGGAATCAAATGGCCCAATGATGTAGTTGTTTCCCGCAAAAAAATCTGCGGCATTCTTACAGAAATGACGATGAAGCAGGATAAGATCGGCTGTGCAGTCATCGGTGTGGGAATTAATGTAAATATGGACAGCTTTCCGGAAGAGATGGCGGACAAAGCAACCTCGCTGTATCTGGAGAGCGGACATACCTTTGACAGAGCGCAGGTACTGGGACTTGTGATGAGACATTTTGAGAAAAACTATGAGAGCTTTGTACAGACAGAAGACCTTGGCGGGCTGAAAGCCGATTATGAGAAGCTGCTTGCAAATCTGGATCAGCCGGTGCGTGTGCTGGATCAGAACAACCCTTATGAGGGGATTGCGAGAGGAATTAATCCGGGTGGCGAGCTTCTTGTTGAGAAGGCAGACGGAACTGTTGCGGAAGTAAATTCCGGCGAGGTTTCGGTGCGTGGCCTGTACAGTTACGTGTAAGATATAGAATAAAGGAGTTTTTATGTATCAGGATAACATTGTGCTCTGCGGAGCAAGCTCTTATGAGCAGAAGTATTATTTTAATCAGGATTTTGCATCTCTTCCGGAGGCTGTAAAACAGGAGCTGCAGATCATGTGCGTGCTTTTTACAGAGGACGTAGGCGGAATCCTGACACTGGAATTTGACGAAGACGGAAACCTGCAGTTCAAGACAGAAGCCCTGGAAGCAGACGCCCGTTTCGATGAAATCGGAAGCGCACTGAAGATCAAAGAGCTTCAGCGTGATAAAAAAGAGCTTCTGGAGTCTCTGGAAATGTATTACAAGGTATTTTTCCTGGGAGATATTCCGGATGAGGAACTGCAGAAAAAAGCAGATGCAGTTGAGGACTGATCCATGAAGATGCAGTGGAACATTGGAGATGTAAAGATCGAGAATCCTTTTGTGCTTGCACCGATGGCCGGGGTGACAGATCTGGCTTTCCGGAAGCTTTGCAAAGAACAGGGAGCAGGACTGATCTGCATGGAGATGGTCAGTGCAAAAGCCATTTCCTACCATAACAAAAACACCGAAGCACTGATGGAGATCGATCCCGTGGAGCATCCGGTATCCATGCAGCTTTTTGGCAATGAGCCAGAGCTGATGGCAGAGGTGGCAAAAAGCATCGAGGAGCGTCCTTTTGACATTCTTGATATCAACATGGGATGCCCGGTACCGAAGGTGGTAAATAACGGAGAAGGTTCCGCGCTTCTGAAAGATCCGAAACTGATCGAACAGATCGTGCGAAGTGTTTCCGGTGCAGTGTCCAAGCCTGTATCTGTAAAGGTCCGCATCGGCTTTGATGAAAATACACCGGTGGATGTGGTGGAGATCGCAAAACGTGTGGAGGATGCAGGAGCGGCAGCGATCGCAGTTCACGGAAGAACAAGGCAGCAGTACTATTCCGGCCAGGCAGACTGGGAAGCTATCCGCAGAGTGAAGGAAGCGGTAACGATCCCGGTGATCGGAAACGGTGATATCGTTTCCCCGGAAAGTGCGGAAGCGATGTTGAAAGAAACCGGCTGTGATGCGGTGATGATCGGCCGCGCAGTCCGTGGGAATCCATGGATATTCCGGGAACTGAACCACTATTTCCTTACCGGGGAAAAGCTTCCGAAGCCATCCGTGGAGGAGGTTTGTGAGATGATCTTGCGCCATGCACGAAACCAGATCGAGATCAAGGGTGAATACATCGGAATCCGGGAAATGCGAAAGCACGTTGCCTGGTATACCGCAGGCATGCGTCACAGTGCAGGAATCCGGAGAGAGTCCAACAATATTGCCAGCTATGAAGAACTGAAAAAGCTTACAGATATGCTTCTGGAACGATGAGAAATATGGGAATCTGAACATCGGAAATATTTACAAAAAAGCCGTGGGAAAATCGCGAATTTTCTGCGGCTTTTTCTGCACTTGAGGAGTGCGTTTTTCGACGCGGAATGCTTGACAATAAAGGGGCTTTTCGGTATAATACAGGAATTGTGAATATCCTAAGACTTTTCTACCCTTTTTTGGGAAAAAGCCCTCTGGGAACAACAGTAACAGAAATATCCGAAGCTGTATTTTTCATAGATAAACAGCACGGTTTTGAAAGGAAGTAAGGCAGAATGGAAGAAGCAAAGAAGAACTTACTCACATACGCAGGACTTAGAAAACTGGAAGACGAGCTGCATGATCTTAAAGTAGTTAAAAGAAAAGAAGTTGCAGGAAAGATCAAAGAGGCCAGAGAGCAGGGTGACCTTTCTGAGAACGCTGAGTACGATGCAGCAAAAGACGAGCAGAGAGATATCGAGGCACGTATCGAGGAGATCGAGAAGATCCTCAAGAATGCCGAGGTTGTAGTAGAGGATGAAGTAGATCTTGACAGAATCAGCGTAGGCTGCAAGGTTAAGGTTCATGATTGCGAGTTTGATGAGGACATGGAGCTGAAGATCGTAGGTTCCACAGAGGCAAACAGCCTTGAGGGCAAGATCTCCAATGAGTCTCCGGTAGGTAAGGCTCTGATCGGTGCACACACCAACGATGTTGTTGATGTTGAGCTCCCGACAGGAATCGTACAGTACAAAGTTCTTGAGATCCAGAGAAACGTATAAAAAAACATACCCGGCGGATCCGAAATATCCGCCTGACGAATAGATTAAGGAGGCCAAGAGGTGGCAGAGCAGAAGAAGCAGGATGTAAACCAGCTGCTTAAGGTACGCCGTGAGAAACTGGCAGACCTTCAGGCAAATGGCAGGGACCCGTTTCAGATCACAAAATTTGATCAGACACATCATTCCCTTGAAGTGAAGAAGCTTTATGAAGAGCATGAGGCAGAGCTTCTCAAGGACCGCAAGGAGCTTGATGTAACAGGTCTTGACGAAGAACAGGCTAAAGAAGCCCAGAAGAAGGATTATGAAGAAAGAAGAAGCATCATGGACGCAAGCCCGATCCATGTAGCGATCGCAGGACGTATGATGTTCAAGCGTGTAATGGGAAAAGCTTCTTTCTGCAATATCCAGGATTTACAGGGCAGCATTCAGGTATATGTAGCAAGAGATGCGATCGGAACAGACGCTTATGCAGATTTCAAGAAATCCGATATCGGTGATATCTTTGGTCTGGAAGGTTTTGCTTTCAGAACAAGAACAGGTGAGATCTCTATCCATGCAGAAAAGATGACTCTTCTTTCCAAGAGCTTACAGATCCTTCCGGAGAAGTTCCACGGACTGACAGATACAGATACACGTTATCGTCAGAGATACGTAGACCTTATCATGAATCAGGACAGCAAGAACGTATTTATCAAGCGTTCCCAGATCCTGAAAGAAATCCGTAACTTCCTTGCAGGACGCGACTTTATGGAAGTGGAGACACCAATGCTGGTTTCCAATGCAGGTGGTGCAGCCGCAAGACCGTTCGAGACACATTACAATGCACTGAACGAGGATGTTAAGCTTCGTATTTCTCTTGAGCTTTATCTGAAGAGACTGATCGTTGGCGGACTTGAGAGAGTTTATGAGATCGGCCGTGTATTCCGTAATGAGGGTGTTGATACCCGTCACAATCCGGAGTTCACTCTGATGGAGCTTTATCAGGCATATACAGATTATGAAGGAATGATGGAACTGACAGAGTCCATGTTCCGTTATCTTGCAGAGAAGGTCTGCGGATCCAGCAAGATCTCCTACAATGGTATCGAGATCGATCTTGGCAAGCCTTTCGAGCGTCTTACAATGAACGATGCTATCAAGAAATATGCAGGAGTTGATTTTGATCAGGTTGAAGACGATGCAGCAGCCAAGAAGCTTGCTGATGAGCATCATATTGAATATGAGGAGCGTCACAAGAAGGGCGATATCGTAAACCTCTTCTTCGAGGAATACTGTGAGAAAGAGCTGATCCAGCCGACATTCATCATGGATCACCCGATCGAGATTTCTCCTCTGACAAAGAAGAAACCTTCTGACCCGACTAAGGTAGAGCGTTTCGAGCTCTTCATCAATACATGGGAAATGTGTAACGCATATTCTGAGCTGAACGACCCGATCGATCAGAGAGAGCGTTTCAAAGCACAGGATGCTCTTGCAGATGCCGGTGACGAGGAAGCTAACCACACAGATGAAGACTTCCTGAACGCACTGGAGATTGGTATGCCGCCTACAGGTGGTATCGGATACGGAATCGACCGTCTGGTAATGCTTCTGACAGACAGCCAGGCAATTCGTGATGTACTGCTCTTCCCGACAATGAAGTCACTGGATGCAGACAAGAATTCAGAGAAGTCAAAAAATAGCACTTCCACAGAAGAAGCTCAGGCAAACGACAACAACGGATTCTTCACACCAAATGAGAAGATTAATTTCTCCAATGTAAAGGTTGAGCCACTGTTTGAAGAAGATGTTGATTTCGATACATTCAGCAAATCTGACTTCCGTGCAGTGAAGGTTAAAGAGTGTGTTGCAGTTCCGAAGAGCAAGAAGCTCCTTCAGTTCACACTGGACGACGGAACAGGCACAGACCGTACCATCCTTTCCGGAATCCACGCTTACTACGAGCCAGAAGAACTGGTAGGCAAGACCCTGATCGCAATCACAAACCTGCCGCCACGAAAAATGATGGGAATCGAATCCTGTGGTATGCTGCTCAGTGCAGTAAATAACCTGAAGGATTCTGAGGATGAAGAGCTTCATCTGCTCATGGTTGATAACCATATCCCGGCTGGTGCGAAGCTGTACTAAGGTCAAAAAACAGTAAAACTTAATCATTGGTTTTGTACCAATTTTCGAGAGTTTGTACCAATTTTGTACCAATAATTATTGAAAAAATGAAGATGTATACAGAGTTACATGTAAGAGCTGTTATAATGTTTCCTGTATAAATACAAAAAGCTGAATTTGTCATTGGTTTTGACAGATTCAGCTTTTATTTTTTTATTCTGAAATAAATATATTAGTCTATCGTATTTAAGAAAGTAAGTAATGCCTCTCTCTGGGCTGGATTGAGTCTATATATTCTGGCTATCAAAGGATCTTCACTTAGAAGGTTGTTGTCATCATCAAAAAAATCCTTTAACGAAATATCAAGTGTCCTGCATAATTGGAAAATAATTTCTATTGTTGGATTTTTATTACCCATTTCGATATCACGTACATAACTTTGGCTAATTCCTGCAAGGTTGGCAAGTTTGTTGGTAGATATCTGCTTTTGTTCACGGAAAAAGCGTAGTCTGTCTCCAACAGGGTACTCATAAGAGTCATGTGTATTTGCCATATATGGAAGCCTCCTATTAATTCTTTATAGAGATAGACTATCAAAGTTTTTGAGATTGAATTACATTTATAGAGATTGACATTTAACTCTATAACTATTATCCTTAATAGAAAAGAGTAATTTAGAATTAGAGATATGGTTTATATTAATGGGGAAAAGTGAAAATTTTATATTTATAGAAAACTGGAGGAACGGGGAATGAATGATAAAGAATCTGCTTTGCAGATGAAGGAACAGATAAAGTCATTTTCTGATTTTGTTCAAATTGCTTGGGATGCTCTGAGTGACAATGTATTGACAGAGGATGATAATGAGAATTTTGATTTGATGACAGATGCTTTTTTTAACCTTGTAAGAATTGCATGTGTATATGATGGAAATAAGAAAATACTTGAAGAGTTGTTTGAGGAAAAGGCGAATGAAGATTTTGAAAGTGTTCATGAATCATTAAGTACGATTAGTGATTTTTTAGATGAAATGCAGCCTGAGGATTGGGATGAAGAAGTTAGTCTGATGGAGGCATTTGAGGTTTTTTCCGAGAAGGCATATAAAAGTTGTCTGAAAATTAAAGGCTGCAATGATGAACATGAGATTATTCTAGTTAGCAGGGAACTTCAGGAAGATGCAGAAGATTTAGCTTCAATATGTAATGAAGCATGGTATTCGATTAATGGAATTGAAGAAGAAATAAATCAATTAATACAAAAAATTGATATGCCGGAAGAAATACTTGTTTTAGCTGAAGAATATAAAGAATTTGTTGGGAAGACAATTAAGAATCTGAAGACATATATTTCCGTAGTGGACAATAAGGATTCTACTGATGATTTTGAATTTTTGTTTGAGGTGTCATTTGTTTGTGGAATTGGATCTCTAGCAAGCAGGTGTATAAAGGATGAGGAGCTATTTTTTGACGTATCAGTTTTTAGGGAGGATGAAGAGGTGAAACTTCCAGATGATTTTTATTCTTTTTACGATAATATAGAGGGAATAGATCATATTGCTGAACAGTATTATTATGGATGGGATAAAAAAATGTCTTTGGTATCAGCTTGCAAAAGTTTTCATTTTAGATACGTGAATCTTTTAAAAATGAGCAGAAACGGAACTAATATGGATGTTATTGCAAAGCGATCTAGGGAAGAATGTGGACAATTATTAAAGAAGATGGAAAATGCTCAATCAATCTTAAACATACTGCTCGAGTAGAAAATTTAATAATTTCCAGATTAAAATAATATACAGCGTGTTTACAAATATAAGACAAATACAGAGGAAATTAAATATGTTTGAATTTTTTGAAAAATTGGCTTGGGTTTTAAAATTTATTAGAGTTATTTTTATAGGACTTATTGTTGTAGCCATTATCGGGGCAGTTATAGTAAGTGGATTAGTGGCAACTGGTATTATAATAATCGGAGTTCCACGAGTGGTTGGAGTAATTGTAGGAATCGTTTTATTCCTGATCTTATTAGGAATAATAAAAATGATATTTTAGATGTTTTCTAAAAAATGAATTTACATTACGGTACACAGAATAAATATAAAGTGGGAGAAAGAAATGGGCAAAAGAGAAAGAAAAATAGGACTTATAAAAAAATATATCAAAAATGCAGCAGGAAATTGGAATGCATATTCTTATGGAAATATACCTAAACAGCTGGTTAGAAACGCATGTTCCAACTATGCAGGTGCGGTGCAGTATGAGGATGTTTTGGGATTGATTGATATTTCAGTATCTGGAAATGGAAAAAAAGGAATGCTTTTTACTCCACATAAATTATATTACGATAATGGTATGCTTGAAAAAAAAGGAAGTGTGACATACAGGCAGATTTCGGATAATGGAACCGTTCCAAGTGCTGTTTTTGGAAGTGCATATAACAGACAGGCATTGTTGGAGTTATTAAGCGGTCTTTCACAGATTGAAGGTGAGAATTTTGAAACTAAAATAAACGATATTAATTCTTCAATCGACAGTTTGAATAATGGAGTTCAGCAACTTTCAGATACATTTAATAAAGGTATGGATTTGGCAAATTCTATTTTCAAATTATTTGATAGCGGGAACAAGTCTGAGTAATAAAATATCAGAAATTGGACAGAATGTGTCCTTCAAATGTGGTATTATGATCATAGAAAGAGAAAATTTATAGAAAAGCTAACTTATCAGTGAGGACAAGCATTATGGAGGATGAAGCAGGTAAGGTATTCGTACAGGATAGTCAAGGAAAGACTGAACTATTAAGAACAGCGGATAAATGTGATAAATATGATTATCTTATGGCTGTAGGCTGCGGAGTAATCGGAGGTGTCATAGATATATTTCTTGTGGGTTCTCCTGGAAATAGTGCGCTAGAAAAATGGTCAGATGAACAGGTTGATAAAACAGTAAAAGGATTTGCAAAGACTGTTGGATGGGCTCCTAAGGATGAACAAAAAAATAGTGTTTCTAGTGCAATAGGTTTTTTGGAAAAAAAATTTAAAGTGAATTATGATCAGAGACACACAGCGGATGTTGGGAATCTTTTTAATATGAATATTAAAAACCATCATTTGATGTCACTTTCACATTCGCCTGATATTGTTGGTTTATTTTTTTCTATTCTTAATCAGTTTACATCTACCTCATCATTTATTGCCGATGGACAGTTGATAACGATTTCTACAGACACATTTGAACTGCAAGGTAAAAATTTTATTGCGAAAATTTTTAGTGGAATTGCAAATTGGTTTGGACATATTATGTCCGATATAGCTGGCAGTTCGGGAAGCAGAGGAAATACGGGAAGAGGAGCAGGTGTTGCATTGCCATTTTACGAAATTTTCCAGTTTTGTAAATTTGGGAAATTTTCTGTTAAAAAAGATAAACAAGATTTAGCAATTATTGCAATAAGGGCATTTCAGGAAGGCTATGATTTTAGATTTGGTTTGACAACGATAATTCCAATAATTATCACAGAGTTGAGTATTAGGCTGATGTGGGCATTACGAAGATATTTTCAATATGAAAAACCATTGAGGGAATGTATTCCTACAACCGATCATGCAGAACTTAGAGTAATGATTCTTTTGGGTAATGGAACTTTGTGTGTAATGGATGGTGCGGATGCGGCAATCAGATCTGGTGGAAATTTTCTTATCATGTTTACGAGGCTGAACATAATAGCATGGTTCAGGTTCGTATCATTGGTTTTAAAAGAAATATGTATCAGGTTGGGGATAAAAGATGCATTACAGAAAGAATTGGAGGCTTTTAAGCGTGTAAATGAAGCAATTCTTGTATATCTTGTGGAACTGGAAAAAATAGATGTTGAGGCTTATAGACGAGAGGTCGAAAATTATACAGAGTATTGCCGATTGCTAGATAAGACATCAGACGAAGAAACTCTGAATATGGTATTGGATTTGTCTTTTAAGCAGTTAGGAGTAAAAAAGGCATGGAAGGGTGATTTTGATGAATTCATGAAAAATCGTTCAAATCATTTGGTGTTTGAATAGTGTCTTAATGTGATATATATGATCGCTGTTGCAGAAATCCTAATTGTTCAGAATTATATTTTAAGAAGGTATATACAAAAAAAGAATATTATGATTTAAATTACAGTGCATGTAAACTATTGAAGGGGGGATTAAGCGTTATGCCATTACCGTTTATTATTGGGGGCTTAGCGGCAGCCGCAGCACTTGGGGGCATTGGATCGAGCATTCATGGTGGAGTCAAGATGAAGAAAGCAAATGATACCATGAAGATGGCGGAAAAAAGGCAAAAGCGTGCTATTGTAAATTTGGAGAAAAGGAATAGAGAAACAGCTGCTATGATGGATAGAATTGGTGAACAGGAGCTATCTATACTACAGAGTTTCGGTGAATTTACTGATTTGATTGAAAAGATTCAAAACAGACCTGTATTTAAAACATATCAAAAAGAGGGAATAAAACTTCCTAAATATCAGGGAGAGGAATTGAAAAAAATTTCTACTGGTGCAGGAATATTGATAGGTGGACTTGGTGGAGCAGCGATCGGAACAGCTGGGGGCTTTGCAGCAGCTGGAGCAACTACATCAGCAGTAATGGCACTTGGAACAGCTTCAACTGGAACAGCCATTGCGTCCCTTAGTGGGGTTGCTGCAACTCATGCGACTCTTGCAGCACTTGGCGGTGGAGCTATTGCGGCTGGAGGGGGCGGTATGGCACTTGGAACAGCAGTTCTTGGAGGTGCAACATTAGGTATAGGTCTTTTGGTAGGAGGAGTTATATTTAATGTCACAGGTTCAAAATTATCTGACAAAGCAGATGAAGCTTATCAACAGGCAAAAAAGACAGAAATGGAGTCTAATAAAATTATTTCCTATTTTAATTTTTTGTGTGCATCAGCCAGTGTTTTTGAAAGTAATTTGAAAAAGGTTAATGATGAATATAAAAAAAGATTTAAAATTCTTAATGATATAGTAAACGCGGATAGGAAAACAGAGTGGAATGAATTTAATGAATCCGAGCAACTGTTGACGGAAAATCTTATCATGCTGGTTGGCTTGCTATATAAAATGTGTCAGATAAAACTTGTGTTGAAATCTGACAAAGAGGATGGAATAAATACGGTAAATAAAAAAGAGATAAATCAAAATACAAGGGATGTGGATTTTGTTTTACAGAATTTGGATACTGTAAAGGAGTAATTCATCCGTAATATCTCACTTCCTGTTTATATATCATCTATATGATAAGGAGGTCGATGTGACATAAATAAGCATACGATAGCAGCTATAGGACTTGCTGTGCTTCAGGGAGTGATTGTGTTTCTAGAGGAAACAGTACTCAGTGGAAAATCTTAGGTAATTACATAATTTTATTTTAAAGAGAGGTGAAGTTGTATTTTCATCTCTCTTTTTCTATGCTCATTTTCAAGGAAGGGGGTGAGTGTGTGAAAATGCAGCGTAGAGATTTGCTGGAACAGGCATATCAGCTTCTCAATGGAATGAAGAGTATGTGCCAGCTTTTAGAATGTCCGGGAGTACCACCGATTACAGGAGATACTCTGGCAGTATTTGAATGCGTATATAGTGAGGTACTTAGACTTGTTGAGGAGGCTATAAAACTGGATAGTGATGAGGACGAAAAACAATCATAAGGAGAAGAATTACATGCAGAAGATTATTATTTCAATTTTGTCTACAATAGTCGTAATTTGGAATGAGTTGCGTGAGAGAGACGAAAAGAATACAGATGAAGAAAAATGCGAAAGGAGAAAAAAATAATATGGCAGCAAATGTAGAAACAATGTTTAGTGTAAGAGAAAAACCTTGGCATGGCCTTGGGGTTATAGTAGAGGATGCTCCATCATCAAAGGATGCATTGAGACTTGCAAGACTTGATTGGAGGGTAGTACAGAAACCGTTGTTTACAGATTCTGGACTGGTTGAAGGGTATAAGGCAAATATAAGAGAATCTGATGATTCTGTACTTGGAGTGGTAACAGACAGGTATAAAGTTGTTCAGAATACAGAGGCTTTTGCGTTTACTGATAATTTGTTGGGAGAAGGCGTAAAGTATGAGACTGCCGGATCACTTCAAGGTGGTAAGAAGGTATGGATTTTGGCAAGACTTCCAAGGGAATATATCATGTCTGGAGAAAGAATAACCCCATATCTTGTATTTAGCAATACTCATGATGGTTCAGGAGCTGTAAAGGTTGCAATAACGCCAGTGAGAGTTGTCTGCAATAATACATTGAATTTGGCACTAAATACAGCAAATAGATGTTTCAGTATGGTTCATACCGGAGACATTAAGGGCAAAATTGATGAGGCAAAACACACTTTGTTTATGGCTGATGAGTATATGGAAGCTCTTGGTAATGAGTTTGATAATATGCGTGAACACAGGATAACTGATCAGCAGGTGGAGGAATATATAGAGATGCTGCTTCCGATAGATCGGAAAGCAAGTTCTGTTACTGTAAGAAATATAAAAAAGCTTCGAGAAGATATGAGAATGCGGTATTATGATGCTCCAGATCTTTCACAGCTTGGAAATAATGCATATCGATTTATTAATGCAGTATCCGATTTTGCAACTCATGCTAATCCGATAAGAAGGTCAAAAAATTATAATGAAAATCTTTTTATGCGAACATATGAGGGTAATCCTATGATTGATAAGGCTTATCAGCTTTTGACTGCATAAATATATGAAGGTAGATTATGAATAGGATTGTGATGGTGCATGAGAATAAAAGATAAATTTATTAAGAAAATTTACATTGAGTTGCAACAGTATAAAGAGTTATATGGTAACAAAGAAGTCGAGGTGAATTCAAAGCTAAAGACATGTTTACATATATATGAGACACTTATTTCTTCAGCAGATGAATTTTCAGATATGTTACTTATGAATCTTGTAAATCAGAGTACGATGACTGTCGTACACCTTTAGCTCTGTTTTGAGAGGTAATATTTAAAGAAAAAGCCCACAAAATCAATACTTTAGGGCTTGACAATATAGGAAGTGAAGAATGAAGTGGATATTTCAAAAAAATGTTTATTAACTTTAGAAGAAGCTGCGGGATATACGGGAATCGGGATCAATAAACTGCGAGCTCTCAGTAATGATGAACATTGTACTTGGGTGTTATGGAATGGTACACGAAGAATGATTAAGAGATCAAAATTGGAGGCTTATCTGGATACGGCTGTTGCTAGAATATAAATAGTACAAGCCAAAATGAGAAATTCCAAATACACATAAGCATGGTACAATAGAAACATG
>NZ_JBBMEJ010000018.1:0-63465 GCF_040096615.1 Blautia aquisgranensis | reverse complement strand
CAGCTCAGTTATATTACCATAGGGTTTTATGCTTGTCAACCATAAAATTCATTTTTTTTCGATTATTTTGTTTTTTTATTTTGAATGAGTAATTTCGGTATTTCTAATACAATTAATAGAATTCCCAGCTTGAGGGCACTGACGCACGTCACACTTTCCGTGTGGACAGCGCAGGGGAAGGCCATCTCAAAGTTCCGTAAGCCCGAAGGCCCTCCGCCGCTCACAACACAACTAGGACAGGACGCGCATCCGCGTCCGCTTCCGTCCCTCACCCCATAAACCAACAGCCAGGGAGATGGAATCTGTCCGGCGTCCGTTCGTTAATACAAAAAGAAAGAACGCCACAAAAAAAGCAGCGTCCTTCCATCCATCAACACTTCTATTATAATTCAAAAGCCTTCTTAGTATCCGCAAGTGCCTCATCCATCCTGGAAATAACATCCTTAATATCCTGCTCAGAAATAACAGCCGTAGGCTCAAACCGGATCGTTTTTGCATTAACAAGAGTACCCGCAGTCATAACACGCCTTGCAAACAATCCCTTCGCAGTTTCATAACCAAGCTCACAGGTATGGAACTCAACCGCAAGCATAAGACCCGTACCACGAACCTCCTGGATAACCTCCGGATACTTTTCAGCAAGACTCTGAAGACCAGCCTTAAGAACCTCACCCTTACGCTTGCAGACACCCGGAATATCATTCTCAAGCATATATTTAATCGTAGCGATCGCAGCCGCACAGCAAACCGGGTTGCCACCAAAGGTCGGAGAACCAAGAAGCCACGGGTTATCAATCAGATCCTGAACCCACATCTTCGGCTTACAGATAATACCCGTGATCGGCATGATACCACCACCAAAAGCCTTACCATAAGTCATAATATCAGGAGTAACACCCTCAGCCTCACATCTCCACATTGTACCGGTACGACCCATACCAGTCTGGATCTCATCGAAGATCAGAGCAACACCAGTCTCGTCGCAGATCTCACGAACCTCCTGAAGATAACCAGCCGGCGGAACGATAACACCAGCCTCACCCTGGATTGGCTCAAGAATAACACCCGCAACCTTTTCACCAACAGCCTGCAGATTCTTGATTGCTTTTCTTACATCCTCGGCAACACCATACTCCACATGCTGAACCTGCTGCACCATCGGAATATAAGGAATACGATAAGTACTCTTACCACCCATGGAAATGGCACCCATGCTCTTACCATGGAAAGCACCAACAGTAGAAATGAACCATCTTCCGCCGGTAGCGATACGCGCAAGCTTCAGAGCCATCTCAACAGCCTCGGCACCACCGTTTGTAAAGAAACAATACTGAAGATCCCCCGGTGTGATATCCGCAAGAGCCTTTGCAAGGTATCCACGGAGAGGATCAAGCAGCTCCTGGGAATGAAGCGCCTGATGATCCAGCTGCGCTTTTACAGTTTTCAGGATCTCAGGATTTCTGTGGCCACAGGTGTAGATACCAAAACCGCCAAGACAGTCGATAAATTTTTCCCCATTCAGACCATAGCAGTAAGCACCTTCATCCTGCCACTCAAGAACTGCACCCTGTTCAGAGTCAGAGGATACAGATTTACGGTATTTCAGCCAGCCCGGGCTTACGTAATTGTCGAAATGATCGATGGTATCGGCCACCATCTGTTTCTTCTCCTCTGCAGGAATATCTTTCATATCTGTGTTGATCAGTCCGATCACTCTGTCAAGATCTTTGATTACCTGTTCACTCTTTGCCATAATACATTCCCTCTCTTTCTGAACCCTGAATCAAACGGATATTTACAGTCCGCATTTGCTACCTGTTCATAACCGAATAACTACTCCGTAGTTTATCGGTTAAAAAATAAGCGCATCTGCTGTATTTCTACAACAAATGCGCCTTTGCATTTCTTTAACTGCGATTGTTTTTTTGAATTGACTACATTGTACTCCGGTTATCCCGCCCCGGCAATTCTTAATTTCTGGCTGTTTATGATTACTTTCTGGTAGATATACTTGTTTTTGAGTATTTCTACTTCTCGACCTCCTCAAAATTCTTCATAATATACTCCACGATCGGCGCCGGATCCTCAAGACTGTGCGGATGATGATCACAGTCCGGCTTCACGATCACTTTGATCTGTCCGCCATTTTTCTGATAGTACTCCGCCAGATTTGCGCCATTCTCTTTATACGGCACAACACTGTCCACCGCACCGGCCACCAGCATGATCCGGATTCCCGCTTTCAGAAGCTGATCCATCTTATTCAGCGGATTTCCTTTAAATTCCAGGGCATTCTCATCTGTAAGATGATAAACAGCTTTACACTCTTCCCACTCCTTCGGATAACGCTCACTAGCGCCATAACCGCCTGGCCAGCTGGTAACATTCATAACCGGAGCATCCAGATACAGTGTGGAGATCGTTTCCGGATTTTTTACAGTATAATTCACAGAATAAAGTCCGCCACGGCTGAAGCCAAAAAGATCTGCTTTTTTGCTGAGGCCTTCTGTTTCTGTGATATATTTATAGAACATTTCCATAAGCTCTATAGATTCCGGGCAGCCATACATATCGCTGATCATCATATATGCAATATGCCAGCCCTCCTCAAGAAGAGCTCTGTCCGCATAGTCAAACGCTCCGAAAAACTCAGCACGCCATACCCATGGTTTACCAGGATGCGCTTCTTTTGGAATCACCAGGATACACTCATGTCCATCCAGTTTGAAATCTTTTCTCTGATAGCCTTCCCATTCAGAAACCTTTACTTCCTCTGCATTCATTCAGATATCCCTCCACTTTACTTTATAAAATTCTCCTGCTTTATCAAAATGCCGTCCCCGCAAAGGAGACGGCATTTCTTATCTGCTCGCGCAGTCTTATTTACTTTGATCCGATTACCACTGGCATGGCTCGAAGTCTGCTGTGTTCTCAGATGTAACAACATCTGTTCTCAGATAGTTTACACGGTTTACATCAATACCGCAGAACCACTCAGAGATTGTACGAACTGCAAGACCAGCATCACCCTGGCAAGTCTGATAGGACATACCATAAAGTTTGCCATCTTTTACAAGGTCAAGACCCTGTTTGGAGATACCGGCTGCAACGATTACGATATCGTCACGTCCTGCTGCCTCACAAGCCTCAGCTGCACCGATAGCCTGATCAGAGTCATCTGCAAGAACGATAGCATTTAAGTCGTCACCGTATTTTGTGATCCAGTCAGATACGACCTGTTTAACCTTGGAAGCCTCAAATCCAGGAGACTGAATATCAAGAGTTTTGATGTCCGGATATTTCTCAGCAAGCTCTGTCATAGGTCCGTAGCAACGTGCATAGTAAGGAGATCCACCTACGTTATGTGTAATGTAAGCAACTCCGCCTTTTCCTTCCATCTTCTCGCCAAGCATATCGGCAAGTGTTCTCATCTGGTACCAGTCATTCGGGCCAGTATAGGAAAGGATATAGTTCATAGCTTCTGCTTCTGGTGTTGTGTTTACACAGAATGCCGGGATTCCAGCGTCTGTAATCTTTTTAAACTGCTGTGTTGCATGGTCTGCGGAAAGCGGAATCAGTGCGATCGCATCCGGATGCTCGTTGATCGCCTGGTCAATGTAGCTGTCCTGGTTTCCCTGATCCCAGTTTGGATCATAAACAGTAAGTTTCATTCCAACTGCATCGCAAGCCTGCTGGAAAGCATCTGTATAGCAGGTTGTCCATGCATGTGCACCATGTACGATCAGGATGACTTCTTTGCCTTCCTGTCCATCTGCAGGTGACTCAGGGAATTTCGCATCATTGGATTCATCCCAGTCAAGATACTCTTTATAATGCCAGTGGTTGGCATCTGTCTCTTCGTAATTTTCTTCGCAGTATGCAGCATCTCCGTCTACTTCCGGAATATCAAAGCTGAGCGGCGCTTCCATCATAAGATGATTATCTGTTGTTTTTAATGTTTTCTCGGCTTCCTGCAGTTTGTCATAAGAATCCTTCGCTGCATCCGGAACCTCTACTGCTTCCTCTTCTGCTGCCTCTGTCTCAGTTGCCTGAGCATCTGTGTTCTCTTCTGCAAATGCTACAGACCCCGTACCCAATAACATAGCACCACATAACAGAACCGCCAGTCTCTTTTTCATCATGTTTTCTTCCTCCTTATACATTATATAGTTTTTTTATTATTAAAAGCTCCCTCCGCTTTTAATTTCACACTGATTATTTTGCGCTTTTCATTTCTTTCAGGTGTTCCAGATGAAGATTCGGACGACGTCCAAGAATCTTATCTTTGTTGTATTTTGCAACAGTCTCATAAATCAGGCAAAGTACAAGTGCCGCACCGATAACCAGTACCTGAAGCTCTGTGGATTTGCAGAGAGATTTCAGGAATGCGATCATCAGAAGAGAAATGTAAGTCCAGCCTACGCTTCCCTTGCCACCGTAGATGTCTGTTCCACCGATAACGGTTGCTGTGAATGCCATATAGAATGGGGAGATTCCTTTTTCACCCATTGTTACGTTGGCAGCTCCGGAATAGATTCCGTTGAGGGCTCCGCCAAGACCTGCTGCAAGTCCGGAGATAATAAATGCTGCGATAACAACACGGTCGCTGTGGATTCCTGCCAGCCATGCTGTTTCTGCATTTCCACCTACCATATGGATATTTCTTCCAAGTCTTGTATAGCGAAGGATTACGATTACCAGGATTACAAAAAGTGTAGTGATGATAAAATACGTCGAGAACGGAAGGAATGGAAACAACTGATTATTCAGCTTCTCATTCAGATCATAATCTCTTCCGATACTCAGCTCACTTCCGTTACAGTATACATACATGATTCCTTTCAGAACCAGCTGCATACCGATACTTGCGATAAATGCATGAATCTTGAGTTTTGTAACAAGCAGTCCCATGATCAGACCATTTACAACGCCCATCAGCGCACCGATGGCAATGCAGATCGCCCATGGAAGCTTCTGATTGCTGTGAAGTCCCAGTGTCAGAAGCGCTGCAAAAGTTGACATGTACATAACCGTCATATCCATATGTCCTGCAATAAGAACAATGGTAAATCCAAGTCCCAGCCAAATAACAAGGCTTCCGTTACCTGTAACTGCCCGGATGTTGTAGGCTGTATAGAAGTTGTCCACAAACAGTCCACAGAAAAGTACGATCGCAAGTAATAAAAATGCTCTGTTTTTGTTGATCATTGCTGCATTCAGCTTAAATTTCTTCTCCATCATGCTTTACCCAACTTTCTGTTTGAATGTGTGTTTAACCATACGATGAACAGGAACACAATACCCTGAACAAGATACTTGGTGTAAGTTCCAAGACCGATCCAGGAAAGAATGTTGTTGAGGATACCATAGGCAAGTACACCACCAAAGGTTCCTACAATACTTCCTTTTCCACCACTTAAGGAAACACCACCAAGAAGGATCGCGGTCAGAGCATCGAAATCATAACCGGTTCCGTTTTCGTAGGAAGCACATTTTCTGAGAGCTGCATAAAAGATACCAGCTGTTGCGCTGCAGAGACCATTGATCACATATGCGATAATGATCTGTTTTGTACAGTTGATTCCTGAAAATTTCGCTACTTCATAATTGGTACCGATGATCTTCAGTTTCTGTCCGAATGCTGTTTTTGTATGGATCACCCAGGAGATCACGAACATGACCAGCATGACGATCGCCATAAGGGAGATCGTTCCGCCAATGTAGGTTCTGGAGATCGCATAAAATTTCTCAGCTGAAGACTGCATGCTCTCTTTCGCGATGTCCTCTGCGTAGAGCATTTTTCCCTGCCATACCACTCGTATGACACCGGATATCAAAAGGTTTACCGCCAGGGTCCAGATGATGGCATTGGCTCTCATCTTACCGATCATGAAACCATTGATCAGACCGATCAGTGCACCTGCAAGAAGTCCTGCGATGATAGATCCCACAAATCCAAAATTGATACACTGTACTGCCATAACACCGCCGAAGGCCATGGTGATCGGCACAGACATATCTGTCATATTACCGGAATATGTAACATAGAAGAGTCCGGCACAGACCATACCGGTAAGTGCAACTGCTTCCAGGATAGACTGGATATTGCTTCGTCCGAAGAACTGGCCTTTGGAAATGATCATTCCCAGAACGATCAGTCCTGCAACGATGATCCAGATTCCCAGCTGATTAAAGATCAGGCTGGCTTTGTTGATCTCTGTTTTTCTTGTATCTACCTTTGGAGCGGCAGTATTTCCATTTTTATTTACTTCTGACATGATACGAACTCTCCCTCCCCATTAGCTGCGATCAGTATTGAATTTTCTGTCATATCTTTTTTCTGGATCATTCCGATAGTATGACCTTCTCTTAAGATCACGGCTCTGTCTGCCAGTCCTACAACCTCCGGAAGGTCAGAAGAAAGAAGAATTACAGAGTTGCCTTTTGATACGTAGTCTTTTACAACGTTGTGGATAACCTGCTTGGCATTTACATCAACGCCTCGTGTCGGCTCATCCAGGATCAGGATATCAACACCTGCTGCCAGCCATTTGGCCATCAGCACCTTCTGCTGATTTCCACCGGAGAAGCTGTTTACCAGACGGTCTCTGTCTGCCGGGTAAACACTCATCTCATTGATCTTCTCATCAATAAGTCCGTTCAGTTTTTTCTGGTTATAAAAAATACCATTGGAATTCTGATCAATGATACAGGAGGTTACGTTGTCTCCGACTGTCTGGTTCAGTGCCAGACCTACAACCTTACGATCCTCTGTCAGATATCCAAGTCCTCCGTCGATCGCTTCGCCAAAGTTCTTGAAATGTGTTTCTTTTCCATGGATATAAACTTTTCCGCCGTCTGCCTTATCCACTCCGATCAGAGCTCTGGCGATCTCGGTTCTTCCTGCTCCGGCAAGTCCGCAGATGGCAAGTACTTCACCTTTATGAAGCTCGAAGTTTACGTGGTGGAAAAATCCCCAGTGTGTATAATCTTCAACCTTCAATACAACTTCATCCTGTACCATGGATTTATGATTCTCATAGAAATTCTTTACCGGAGTTCCTACCATCATCTCAACCAGCTTGTCCGGATTCGTATCAGATACTGCACAGGAGCCTACCAGCTTACCATCTCTCATAACTGTAACATTGTCTGCGATCTCAAAGATCTCTGCCAGATGATGGGAAATATAAACCACTGCAAGCCCCTCTGCCTTCAGCTGACGGATGATCTTGTAAAGGCGTTCAACCTCATCGCTGGAAAGAGCGGATGTGGGCTCATCCATAACAATAATGGATGGATTAAAACCAAGAGTTTTCGCAATCTCGACAAGCTGTGCTTCGCACTGACTGATCTCAGAAACATCCATAGTCGGATCAATATAATCCAGTCCAACTCTCGCGAGAAGCTTCTTTGATTCTTCGATTGCTTTCTTCTTATCTACAAAAATACCTTTCTTCGGAAGTCTTCCTACCAGAAGATTCTCATAAATAGAAATTCTTCTCGCAAGAGAAAGTTCCTGATATACCATTCCGATTCCGGCTTCCTTCGCCATTGTCGGTGAATGCAGAAGCTTCTTTTCTCCGTTGATGTAGATATCTCCCGTATAATCGTTAAACAAACCGTTCAGCATTTTCATCAGGGTGGACTTTCCCGCACCGTTTTCGCCCATCAGTGCATGCACTTCCCCTTTTTTCACACGGAAATCTACCTTATCAACAGCCAGTGTACCTGGAAAACGTTTTGAAACTTTTTGCATATCCAGAGCATATGCCTGTCCCGTGCTGTTTACTCCACTGCTCATATTTATCTCCTTTCCCATGAATGACACCTCCGCCAATGTCAGTTCACCTTCCTGAGTAATAAGTCCGATCATTACGAAGTATTTATTAGTATAATAAGAAAAACCGATGAAAATTGAAATTCAATTTTTTCATCGGTTTAGTCTTATTTTTCACATCAGATATTGTTCATTTTTTAATCTAATACAGGGCTGAAATAGCTGTCTACATTCTCCTTTGTAAGGCTCACCACAAGGTTTTTGTACCAGAGACGCAGAACCTCTCCGTCAGCTGCTCTTTTTGCACAGCTCCAGGCATATTCTGCCTCGTATTCCGGCGGCTGGGTGACAAGTCCGTAAATTTTCCCCTCTCTCACGGCATCCATATACTGCTGTTCATTTCCGATCCCGATTATCTGAATCTTATTTTCAAGCCCTCTTGCCTTAAGCATATCATATATTCCCATCGCCATATTGCTGTCATGACAGTAGAACACATTGATATCCGGGTTCTGCGCCAGCAGGTTCGACGCGGCAAGACCTGCTTTGGCTTTTGACCAGTTGGCTTCTGCGATACCTACTACCTCAATATCCGGATAACTTGAAATATACTCCAGGAATGTCTGGGTCCGGTAGATCTGCGGATCTGTACCCTGGGTTCCCTCAATGATCCCTACTTTTCCTTTTTTTCCATTCAGGCATTCCACCACCAGCTGACCTGCCAGATCTGCCTCCTCCGACATGCTTGCGCCGACATATGTGGTAATATATTCTGTTGATACCGCATCCATCTTCATGTTCATATTGATCACCGGTATCCCTGCATTTCTGGCCTCTTTCAGCACATTCAGATAGGATTTTGCATCTACAGGACAAAGAATGATCGCATCTACCTTATTCCGGATAAACTCCCGCATCTGTTCTTCCTGCTCTTCTACATTCCACTCTGCATACCGGATGTCAAGTGTACAGTCTGTATCTTTTTTTGCCACCTCAACAAGAAGGGTTCCCAGCGCATACTGATAGCTTGCCTGACTGGATGCAAGTGTTGCTCCGATAACTTTTTTCTTCGTCTGTTTCTGTACTGTATTCTCTGCAGTCTCTGACCGGACTTCTGTTTTATAATGAACGGTTATCGCAGTTATCAGCAGCAGTGCTGCTGCCGCAAAAATAACTATCTTCTTTTTTCTGTGGATCGTTTTCATCTGCTGCCTCCCTCATCATATGGAAGAATATAAGTCACAGTTGTTCCCACACCCTCTTCTGACATATAGCTTAACCCATATCTTTTTCCAAAACGGAGCTGAATCCGTTCGTTGACATTTTTTATGCCAATTCCGGAACCGCTGATATTCTCAGGCTCTATTTCATCAGACAGAATCTTCCGACATACCTCCGGCGGCATTCCGCATCCGTCATCGCTGATCTCTATGATCAGGTCATCTCCCCGGCGGAACGCCCGGATGGTGATCTTGCCACTTCCACGTTTCTTTTTGATTCCGTGATAGATACAGTTTTCCACAACCGGCTGAAGGATCAGCTTGATTGTTCTGCACTTTTCCACACCCGGTTCCACAGAGATCTCATATGTGAATTTATCCGCATAGCGCATGCTCTGAATAATGAGATAATTTTTTACATGCTCAAACTCACGTTCCAGCGTGATCTCCTCATTTCCTTTATTCAGTGAAATCCGGAAAAGCTTGGCAAGTGCTTCCGTCATCGCTACGATATTGGAATCATTAGTCTCTGCCATCCATATGATGGAATCCAGCGTATTATACAGGAAATGCGGATTGATCTGCGCCTGCAGAGCCTGAAGCTCATATTTTCGCTTATCCTCCTGTTCCTCAATGACCTGCTCTTTAAGGTTCTGGATTCGGTCCAGCATCTGATTAAATTTTTTTGACAGATGTCCGATCTCGTCATCTGTAAGGATCTCCATTCGCTGATCCATATTATCCGGACTGACCTGTGCTATATGCTTTTCCAGTTTTTTCAAAGGCTTTACTACACCTGTAAGTATCCGGTTGAGAAGGAGTAATGTCACGATCAGTATGATGCCAACCGTTGCGATCATCACACCACTGATCGCCATTGTCTCTGCAAGTACAGATTTATACGGTACCATGCTTACCAGAGTCCATCCGGTCGTTTCCATACCTGTCTTTGTGACCAGATATTTTTCGCCCTTATAAGTCAGATTGAAACTGTTTTCCTTCGCCTTATCCAGTGCATTCTTCAGCTCCTGCCGGTTTTCCTTTTCATCAAAGGCGAAGCTGTCTTTTCCCGTCTGCTGTTCATAGACCAGCTCTCCCTTTTCATTTAAAATACAGAGAAAATTTCCCTGTTTCTCCTGAAAGGTATTACAGATCTCAGCGATCTTATTCAGGTTCAGATTAATCAGGATCACTCCTCTGAACGTTCCGTTCTCATAACTCTGCACCTCTCTGCTAAGAGAGATCACTTCGTCATCTGTATTAAAAAAAGCATGCCGGTTAGGTCCGGTGATGATCGCATCCTGCGGGTTCGCAACGGCTCTTGCATACCAGTCCAGCTTGGAATAATCCTGAGCCACTTTCTGATAGGTGTACATGGATCGATTCAGGATCATTTTTTTCTTTCCGAAGATCATAATAGAAGAAATATCTGCTCTTGAAAGAAGCGTGTCGCTGAAAGCCTGTGCACTCATCTCATAAGAACGCATATTTTTTCCGATTCCGCTCTCTTCGTAATCATCCTCTTCTTTTATTACTGTTTCCAGATAATCCTGAAGATAATAATTATAGTTTACGTTTTTTGCGATCGCATCTACTTCTTCCAGATAGCTGTTCAGATACGCCTCCATGTTTATCAGATTTTCTTCCTCATAATTTCCTCTTTCATTCAGGGCTCTGGAGTGAAATATCATATAAAAACCTGTGACCATAATGCACATAGTAGCAATGATCAGGATCGCGGTCTGAATCAGCGCACGGTTCTTCAGGCTGTTTTTCTGATTTTTTTTCATGGTCTACTCCTTTGCACGGAATTCAGAAGGAGACATTCCGGTATATTTTTTGAAAGAAACGCTGAAATAATGAGGATTGGAAAAGCCTGTCTCATAAGCGATCTCGTAGGTTTTCATATCTGTGGAACGAAGCAGCTGCATGGATTTTTCCATTCGGACATCTGTGAGATATTTTACAAAATTTGTTCCTGCTTCTTTTTTAAAAAGCCCGCTTAAATACCCAGTGCTGACAGATGCAAATTCTGCTGCTGACGTAAGGGATATCTCTGCATTTCTGTAATTTTTCATTACGTAATCCTTTACTTTGTCAATTACCTGCATTCCGCTGTTTGTCTGTGCGGAATTCATCTGGTCGCGGATATCGCAGGCAAACCGGATCAGCCCGTCCTCCAGCTCCTTCAGTGAGCTGTACTTGTCAAATTCCTGATAAAGGGTAAAGCCTCTGTTCCACATTTCATCCGGAACCTCCTTCAGACCCGCCAGCTCCCGAAGAAGGGAGTTCATTGCTTCCATATAGATAACCTTAACGTTTTTTCCGGAAAGAGAACCGTCCTTTCCGTTTACGTGAAACACAGCATGTACTGCCTTTTCGATCTCTTCCGTGTTTCCGATCATGATGCTTTTTGTCAGGCGATGAAGCTCCTGGTGTGGATAATAAAAAGATCTCTCCAGATAATTCAGATCTTCAATATCATAAACATTATTACTTCCCAGCGAGTATTTGCACTCCAGCGCTTTCTTCGCATTCCGGTATGCCTGATTCAGCTCCTCCACGCTTTCGGCACTTGTTCCCAGTGCACAGGTTGTTTTCAGACGAACCGTATTATAGATGGATTTCTGAATAACGCAGAGTACATCGTAAATGAGATCATGCGTATCTACATCCAGCTTTCTGCACCGGCACAGGATCACGATTCTGTCCTTTCCATCTTCAAAAACATAATGATCGTTTCCCAGACATTCCTTCGCAATATTTCTGGCTGCGAACAGATAAAGATCGTAATCGGTTCCTGAAATATCCTCCATATCAAGATCCATGACCCCGATCTCATAAGGTCCCTGGCTCAGATCAAGCTGAAGACTTTTTGCCCGTTCCAGATAAAGCTTCAGATTCCGGTCTGCGGAACAGACGATCTTGTTCAGGGTCTGCTCCTGTAATACCGGCAGACTCTGTCGAAGCTGGTTTTTCATGGACTGCACATACTGTCTCTGGCTGTTTTCTATATGAAGCTTTTCGCAGATCTCCTTCATTTCTTTGTACAGGCTTTCTGCTCCGATTGGCTTGAGAATGTAGTTTTTTACCCCAAGCCCCACTGATTTCTGTGCATACTGAAAATCCTCATGTCCGGTGAGGATCACAACATGTATCTGCGGATATTCCCTGGAAAGAATCTCGGTCAGCTCCAGGCCGTCCATAAATGGCATTACAATATCTGTAAGAACAAGATCCACATGGTTTTTCCGTATGATATCCAGTGCCTCCTGACCATCCTCCGCCAGAAAAATCTTTGAGAATCCTAATGATTCCCAGTCGATGATTTTTTTTACACCGTTGCGGATCAGCGGTTCATCATCTGCTATCAGAAGTGTATACATTTTCCCCTCCCCATCCATGCACGCTCCCTGTACCGGAACATTTAATCTCTTCCGTTTCTGCACAGGTTCAGAATCGTGTCTTTTATCATTTTTGTTTTATATGGTTTTTGTGTGTTTTTCCTGTGTATTTTCGTGGTTTTTCGTTGATTATACTATATTTTCACAAATGGTTCAATTATTTCGTCCGTTAGTATATGTATTTCTACCATATGCTTTGTTGTTTTCTGGTTTTTTCTGTGCAAAAAAAATCCCAGTGCTCAGGCCAGTCATTTCCGAAAAATCTCATGGACCGTCGGATACCCATACATGCGAAACAGATGATCTGCTTCTTTCTGGGCTTCTCTTAAGGCCTCTTCTATCGAAGTGTTTCCCTGATATACGCTACGCAGTGCCTGGCACAGAATTCTTTCGATCTGCTCCACTGGAATGATCAGCCGGTTTTTCCGGTACGGGCTGTTCCGTCTTCTTGAATGGTGAAGACTTTCTTCTGTGCTGGACAGCCACGGATACAGCTTCAACAGCTCACTGTTATGATACGGTTCCATGGATGCAGACGCTCCGTTCAGGATCGTCAGATACAGGTTCGTGTCACTGCTGCACAGCCAGGAAAAGAACTGAAACACTGCATCTCTGTGTGTGGAAAAGGGATTCAGTCCCAGATTCCAGCCCACACTGGCCGGAGTTTTTCCGGGAATCATACTGGCGGCAACACGGCCGGAGACATTCTCCTTCACCCGACGGTTAATTCCATAGGCAAACTCCGAATATGTGATCAGCATAGCCGTCCGTCCCGCACAGAAATCATCTACTGTCTGCGTAATAGACCGGTTCATGTCCTGCTGTGGTATGTAACCAATTGTCTGCAGAATACTCTCAAAAGCCATCCTGTTCTCTTTTGTATGAAAGGTCGGTCTGTGATAATTATCCCACAGACTTCCGCCACATGCCCACAAACGGATCAGGATCTCCGGTGCCAGCTCCTCATCGATCGCTCCCGCAAAAGAAGCTCCATATACTGTCGGCGAGGAGGGATTTTTTTCCCTGGTAAAAAAGGCAGCTACATCATTAAACTCCTTCCACGTTCTTGGTGCACGCAGAGAAAACAGGCTTCGCTTCTGATACTCTGCCTGAAGCTCTCTGCTTTCAAACAGATCCTTCCGATAAAAAAGCAGCTGGATTCCTCCGATGACCGGAATTCCGAAATATCGTCCGTTCACCTGACAGTTCCGAAAACCTGTCTGAAAAAATTTCTCTTTCCGGAAATCATCACTTTCTATAAAAGAAGAAATATCCGCAAGACACATATTCTGAACCATATATTCCAGCCAGGGAACGTCATACGTATAAAAATCATACGCCTGCGTCAGTGCATCTGTAGAATCTGATATCATGGAAAAAAGCTGGTCCTGCGGAACACAGTGAAACTCCACTCCGATTCCTGTTTCTTCTTCGAAATGTCCGGTCAGCAGCTGCAGCGCACGGATCGTAGGATTGTCCACTGCAAGAAAACGTATTTTTTCCTTAAAAGCTGTCCTGTGCGAACTGTTCTGTTTTTTCATCTTCGGTGGAAGATTCAGCTTTCTGCTTTTTTCAGAAAAATCAATCTCCCGGATCGTCTGCTCATACAGTCCCGGATTCTGAATATTTTTCAGAAGTATCTTTGCGGCCTCCTCTCCCAGACTTGTACTGTTTCTGGAAAGCTTGAGCACGCCGTCATTCTGGCTGATATTGATCCAGGATTCTTCGGAACAGCTGATCAGGACCACATCCTCCGGTGTACGAAGACCACAGTATTCCATTGCTGTCTGGATTCCATATGTGATCTCACGACTTGTAGAAAGCAATACCTCCGGCGGATTTTTTGAAAAATATTTCATAAAACTGTTAAAAGCGTCTTCCCTTGTAAAATTCGTCTCGCAGATCCGATCCGGTGCCAGTATTTCTCCTTCTGCTTCCATAATGTCCCTGCATGCCTGAACATAGCTTCTCTCGGAGGAAAATTCCAGCGGGCCGCATGCAATACCAATATCCCGATACCCCTTTTCCAGCAGCTGGCTGACAACACCGTAAAATGTATCATAATGCCGGAATCCCACATAATTACAGCAGATCGAATCCGGTTCTCTCTCAACAAAAACCGTCGGAATCTGATAGTCCATGATGTGGTTCTGAAAAAAAGCAGTATTTCCGGGCTGTGCCGTCATTATGATAAGACCTGCGGAATTCTGCGTGATAAATTCATCGATCTTTGTACACTCCACATCCGCCGAATCATTGGAAAAAGCAATATTGATCGAATATCCCTGTGACTGCAGGCAGGAAGAAATCCCGTCAAAAAGACCTGCATAAAACTGGCTCCGCATTCCCGGAAGAAGTACGCTCACCATATTGCTGGCTTTCTTTTTCAGATTTCTGGCTGAATAATTTGGAATATATTTCAGCTTCTCCACTGCATCCATAATCCGCGCGTAGGTTTCCGGACGCACTGCTTTTTTTCCGCTTAATGCACAGGAAACAGTAGCTATGGATACACCTGCTTCCTGTGCAACATCTTTTAATGTGATCATTGTGTGCCTTTCGTAATTCAGTAAATTTTGTAGTAAAACGTTTAGATTTTTATTCTGGTATCCTTATTGAAAGCTGCTCTTTTTTTTCTCATAATGTACGTATAAAAGGCGAATACTTAAAAGAAAACAGGAGGTAATATATATGAAAATGACACCAAGAGAACGTGTAATGGCATCGATCAATCATCAGAATCCAGATTCGCTTCCTATGGATCTGGGAAGCAACGTAAGCGCCGGAATCAGCGGTATGGCTTACGGGAAATTAAAAGATTATCTCGGAATCAAAACCGGACACAACCGTATTTATGATGTTGTCCAGCAGGTTGCACAGCCTGAGATCCAGGTACTTGATATCATCGGAGCAGATGTTCTTGATGTTGGTCGTGTGTTCAACACAGAAGACTCTGACTGGTACGATGTAACTCTTTCCAACGGAGTTGCCGCACAGTGGCCAAGCTGGTTCAGGCCGAGACATAACAAGGACGGCTCCTATGAATATTTTGACTGCGAGGGTACTCTCATCGCGAAGATGCCAAACGGCGGCATGTGCTTTGACCAGCAGTACTTCCCATATAAAGAAGATTATCCGGAGAACTATAAGGATCTGGATAAGGAAATGGGAAAAGTCATCTGGAGTGCCATGGTGCACAGCCCATGGGATCATTCCAATGAAAAGCATTTCTGGGAAACGCTTCGCGAAAGATGTCTTGTATTAAAGAACAGTACAGACCGCGCACTTATGATTACCTGCGGATGTAACTTCTTTGAATGGGGAACTTTCCTTCGCCGAATGGAAAACTATCTCATGGATATCTATGAGGAACCGGAACAGGTTCTCGCCCTGAACGATCAGCTTCTTGAGCGTCACCTGAAAAACCTGGAAAACACCTGCAAATATCTGGATGGCATCGTAGATATCGTCCGCTTCGGTGATGACCTTGGAATGAACAACAACATGTTCATGTCCCTGGAAAAGTACCGCACCTTATTCAAGCCGTATCATACCAAGATCAATGAGTATGTACATAAACACAGCAGCATGAAGACTTTCCTTCATTCCTGTGGTTCCATTTTCCCAGTGATCGGTGATCTGGCAGAAGCCGGCTTCGATATTCTTAATCCGGTTCAGACTTCTGCAGCTAACATGGATCCTGCGAAACTGAAACAGGAATATGGCAAAGATATCACCTTCTGGGGTGGCGGCTGCAACACCAGGAAAATTCTGAACATGGGAACCGAAAAAGAGGTTTACGATTATTGCAGACGCATGATCGATGTCTTCTTCCAGGATGGCGGATTCGTATTCAACCAGGAGCACAACATCCTCGGCGATGTTCCACCACAGAACATCATGGCAATGTACAAAGCTGTTGAAGATGCAAGAAGATAAAATTAAATTTCATATCTGTTGGATATACCGGTGCAGGATAATTATCCTGTACCGGTTTTTTATATAGCTCCGTCACCTCTGCCGTCCTGTTCCTATGTGATGATCCCTTTCAGAAACTCCAAAAGGGATGCCGCACGTGCAGAATCTCTTTCTGCATCATGCGGTATCCCTGATGGCATAGGTTTATCATAAGCGGTTGGTTGTTATAACTAAGTATGTATTACTTTTATTGCCCTGTCGGATTTCATTATGCTCCGATCAGCTGATTAGCCAGTGTTGCAGCACTTGCAGCATCCTCGGAATATCCGTCTGCTCCGATCTCATCTGCAAACTCCTGGGTGATCGGTGCTCCACCGACCATAACCTTGATATTGCTTCTGAAATCAGATTTATTCAGTGCATCTACGGCATCACGAAGTGCAGGCATTGTTGTTGTAAGAAGGGCAGAAAGAGCGATGATCTTTGTATCCGGGTTCTCTCTGTAGCACTCGATGATCTTGTCATTGGAAACGTCAACACCAAGGTCGATAACCTCGAAACCTGCACTCTCGATCATCATGGCAACAAGGTTTTTGCCGATATCATGAAGGTCTCCTGCTACTGTTGCAATGATAAGTTTACCCTTTACGCCTGTAGCTCCGGATGCAAGATGCGGTTTCAGAACTTCAACACCTTTTTTCATGGCTCTTGCTGCTACCAGCATCTCAGGTACGAAGATCTCATTATTTTTGAACTTCTCACCTACAACAGCCATGGCATCGATCATACCTTTATTTAAGATTTCCTGTGGATCGCAGCCTTCATCAAGAGCTTCCTGCACTGCTTTTCCTACCAGTTTCGCTTTACCGATTTCTACTAATTTTGCAACTTCTTCGATTTTTGACATTGTTTCTACCTCCAAATATTTTTTTATTCGTTGCGGTCAGTCTGCTGTTCCTCTGCACTCATACCAGCTTCTGCCGCATATTTTTATGGGATTCATGTGCAGAGTTCTCCGCAGGCTCTGCACACCTAAAGGGATCTTATATTATTGATCAGTTATTTTTTTACAGGACCGATCAGTCCCTCTCTGTATGCTCCGATGTACTCCATACAGTAGTCATCTTCTCCAAGAAGAGCTTCTGTTGCATAAATAAGACCAAGCATGTCTCTGTTTGTCGGATCAAGGATTCCACTGTCCAGTCCGGCATTCATAGCCAGTACCATAAACCCAAGGTTGATCAGCTTACGAACCGGCAGGTTAAAAGAAATGTTGCTGATCGCTGCTGTAATGTGAATGGACGGATACTGCTCACGAACAGAAGTGATAACTTCGATATTTGTCTCAATTCCATTCTCAGATGTACAAAGCATCTCTACCAGCGGATCAATGTGGATCCTGGATGGAGCGATTCCGTATTCTTTGGCTTTTGCCATGATCTTATCAAATACGCGAAGTCTGTCTGCTGCATTTTTCGGAATTCCGGTATCGTCACTGAGAAGAGCGATAACTTCCCATCCTTTATTTTCTTCCTGTGCCATAACAGGGAAAATCTTGTCGATCTTGTCACCCTCGCCGGATACAGAATTGAAAAGTCCCGGACGTTTACAGAATTTATAAGCCTGGATCAGTACATCAGCACTTGGACTGTCTACAGATATCGGAAGATCCGTAACTTCCTGGATACAGTCGATCATCCATTTCAGTGTTTCTACTTCCTCTTCCTCCGGTACGGATGCACAGCAGTCAATAAAAGTCGCTCCGGCTTCTGCCTGTTTTCTTGCACGGTCTTTGATAAACTCCGCATCTCTTTTTGCAATAGCCTCTGCAACAGAAGGAATGGAACCGTTGATTTTTTCTCCGATAATGATCATATTTTTCTTCCTCCCTATTCGTAGATCTTGGTTGCTTCGTCAAACAGTGCCTTGATATTGCTTGGCGGAACGTCCGGCTGTAATCCCTCATGGCTCGGGGAAACGATAAGCCCTGTCGGGAAGTAGGTACGAAGTTCTTTAACCTTTGCTGCTACCTGCTCCGGTGTGCCGTTTGGAAGAAGATCCTGTGTATCAACACCGCCGCAGAAGGAGATTTTTCCTTCGAATTTATCTTTCAGATTTGCAGGATCCATACCTGCTGCAAGTGCCTGGATCGGATGAATAACGTCAACGCCAGCCTCAATGAGAAGCGGTATAGCTTCAACAATAGATCCGCAGGAATGATATACAACTTTTACGCCATAGCTGTGTGCCAGATCGATAAGTTTCTTTGCTCCGGGAATAACGAACTCGCTGATAAGAGCCGGGCTGATCATCAGGCCTCTCTGACTTCCTACATCATCACCGATGAGGATTGCCTGTACTTTACCTTTTGTTGCCTCAAGGAAAATCTTAAGAGCTTTCAGATAAAAATCTACAATATGATCATCTACATAATGTACCATCTCAGGCTCTGCTACCATGTTCATAAGACAGGTCTGCATTCCGAATGCAGCGCAGGTATCCTGGAAGTGGCATGCCCAGAGCATACCCATAACAACTTTATCATCCGGGGCCTCATCAACAAGGCGGCGGCACTCTTCCGGATCAATATAAAGCTCCGGATCCGGCCATGGGAAGTTTACTGCTTCCACATCCTCAAGATCCTCGCACTGTGCAAAGCATCCGTCTGCTGTCAGTGTTCTGTGCTCGGTATCTACATTACTTCCATTCATGTACCAGTCGAATGCTGCAAAGATCGCAGAGCATGTCGGTGATTTGTACGGGATCTCTACAGCATAGAAATCATCTCCGCATACTTTTTTCAGTTCTTTGATATTATCTACATGATAGTAATCGCAAAGTGCCGGAACAGCCTCCGGTGTAGGATCTCCAAGCCAGCAGGCTGGTCTGTCTACCGGTTTTCTCTCTACTGTCGCGATAAATCTCTCTCTACTGTTCATGTCTTTTTTTCCTCCATATTTACTGCTTTTGCTTGTCAATCTAAGTGATAAATTTCTTCCATATCTGACCAGAAATCACCTTCTGCTCTGTCAGCAAGAGGTTCCATCAGAGGTTTTACAACGTCCCACCATCTCTGTGTCGCCGGATCTGCTGCCATCTTCGCCATATCTGCATCAAAGTCCTCGCCATCATACTCAAAATATGTAAAAAGATAATCGCCCCTGCTGTAAATCGAATAATTCTTGAGATTGCATTCTTTGATCATCTCATTTACACCAGGCATCGGATTCGCATGCCATTTCTTGTACTCGGCAAGCTTTTCCGGTTTTACCTTGATCATCTGTCCGAATCTTTTTTTCATACCTTCACCCTTTCCCTGCTGACAGTTTTCAGTTTCTTACATTCCGTTCTTTATGGAAATCATTATAAAAAAAGCCGCTGAAAATATGAATTCAATATTTTCATCGGTTTAGTCCTTTTTTTCATGTAAAAAATCTGAACATGTGAAAAATACACCTATAGCAATTCCAGAATTTATAAATTAAAAAGAAGTTGGACTGAGCATGATGCAGTAATTTCTGTAAGTGCTGTGATCTGATTAATGTAACTATTGAATAAAAACAGGAATGTATTATACTGGAATCATACTCAGACAATGGGAAAATCAAAAAATTTACAGGGAGGTTTTTTATCATGGAATACAGACGTTTTGGAAACACGATCTATCTTCGACTTGATCCGAAGGAAGAGATCCTGGAGGAGATCGGCAAGGTTGCAGAGAAAGAGAACATCCGCCTTGCACAGGTAACAGGCCTTGGTGCCATCAATGATTTCACTGCAGGTGTATACAACACCGTAACAAAGGAATACCACTCTATTCAGTTTCAGGGAGCTTATGAGATTGTTTCTCTTACCGGTACCGTTACCCGCAAAGACAGTGACGTTTATCTTCATCTCCATATCGCAGCCGGTGACGAAGAAGGTCTTGTACACGGCGGTCATCTGAACCGTGCCATCATCAGTGCTACCGCCGAGATCCAGATCCAGGTGATCGACGGAGAAATCGGTCGTGAGTTCAGCGAAGAGATCGGTCTGAATCTGTTTAAATTCTGATTTTGCCAAACGGAGTTCAGCTACAGTTTACTGCTTTACAGTTTAAGATTTCATCACACATAAAAAGGGTGAGACTACACAGCGTAATGCTGCCAGCTCACCCTTTTCTTATTCCGAAAAGCTATACCGACAAATCACCACATCTCCCTGAGCCAACCTTCCTACATATACATTGACAAATTCCCCTGTTATGATATACTTTGATAACAAAACTATTTTACATTAAAATCATTTAAAGAACGCAAATGAATGTGAGGATCTGATCATTATGAAGAATTTTAAAATCGGTGATAAACTTACGAGATTTCCCCTGATCCAGGGTGGAATGGGTGTAGGCATCAGCCTTGGCCGTCTGGCAGGCACCGTTGCAAAGGAAGGCGGGATCGGAATCATTTCCACCGCTCAGATCGGCTACCGGGAAAAAGATTTCGACCAGAATACCGAGGAAGCCAACCAGCGGGCTATCCTGTCCGAGATGAAAAAAGCACGCAGGATTTCTCCTGACGGTATCATCGGCTACAACATCATGGTTGCGCTGAAGGAGTACGCATCTCATGTAAAAGCCGCTGTCCATGCCGGCGCTGACCTGATCATCTCCGGTGCAGGACTTCCTACAGAGCTCCCTGCTCTTGTCAGCGGAAGCAAAACAAAGATCGCCCCCATTGTCTCAACAGACAAATCTGCAAAGGTTATCCTGAAATACTGGGAAAGAAAGTACAAGCGCACTGCAGACCTTGTGGTGATCGAAGGTCCCCAGGCAGGCGGTCATCTGGGCTTCCACAAAGAAGAGCTGGATTCCTATACACCGGAAGCCTACGACAATGAGATCCGAAAGATCGTCCAGACTGTAAAAAGCTATGCCGCAAAATTCGGCACGGAAATTCCTGTAGTAGCTGCCGGCGGCATCGCCACGCACGAGGATGTAAAGCATGTCCTTGATCTTGGTGTGGACGGCGTTCAGGTCGCCACCCGTTTTATCCCAACGGAAGAATGTGACGCAGACATCCGGCTGAAAGAATCCCTGATCCACGCCGCAAAGGACGACATTGCCATTGTAAAAAGCCCGGTAGGTATGCCGGGACGTGCCATTATGAATCCCTTCATGCAGCACGTCATGGCCGGTGAAAAAATCCCACACAGCCCATGCCACCGCTGCCTTGCCAAATGTTCCCCCGGCGAGATCCCTTACTGCATTACAGACAAGCTGATCGCCGCCGTAAAGGGCGACGTGGAAAACGGCCTGCTGTTCTGCGGAGCAAAGGCCTATATGGCAGATAAGATCGAAACCGTGCACGATGTGATCGCTGATCTGTTTGACACAGAATCGGAGTGCATCCGGCTGTCATAAAGATAAACCTACGCTGTCAGGCACACTAAACAAAAAGTCCCTGCTTTCATTGCTTTTCGCAGTGAAAACAGGGACTTTTTGTTTTTCTACCGGTTATCGATCTTTTCCGGGTACATGTCATGCTCTGCAAGGCGTTTCCAGGCAATCTCCTCCCATCTGGTTCCGGCCTTTCCGTAATTGCAGTAGGGATCAATGGAAATGCCGCCTCTCGGCGTAAATTTTCCCCAGACCTCAATGTATTTCGGATCCATAAGACGGATCAGATCCTTCATAATGATGTTCACGCAATCCTCATGAAAATCTCCGTGATTGCGGAAGCTGAAAAGATACAGCTTCAGAGATTTGCTCTCCACCATTTTTTCACCGGGTACGTAAGATATCGTGATCGTCGCGAAATCCGGCTGTCCGGTAATGGGACAAAGGCTTGTAAATTCCGGGCAGTTAAATTTTACAAAGTAATCGTTGTCCGGGTGCTTGTTCAAAAATGTTTCCAGTACCTCCGGAGCATAATTGTCCGGATATTTTACTTTCTGATTTCCGAGAAGGGTGATCCCTTCTTTTTCCAGGTTTTCTCTGCTCATATTTTTTCCCTTTCTATGGTCAAACGGATATTTTTGATCCGATCTATCTGTCAAGTGCCGGGTCCTTCACTCCATTGAGACGGAATGCCTCTGCTCTGTCAATACAGGTTCCACACACACCGCAGGGCTTTTCGCCGCCTTCGTAACAGCTCCAGGTCAGTTCATAAGGAACATTCAGCTCCAGGCCGGTTTTTACGACCTCTGCCTTTGTGCAGCTGACAAAAGGCGCCTCAACCTTCAGCTGGCCGCCGCTTCCCTGATAGATCGCCTCGTTGATCGCATTGTGAAACGCACTGCTGCAGTCCGGATATGCATTTCCGGCTGCATCATCCGCATGTGCTCCGTAATAGATCACACTGCAGTTTTTTGACAGCGCAATACTTGCTGCCGAGGAAAGAAACAATCCGTTCCGGAACGGCACATAGGTTGAAACCGGTGAGCCATCGGTTTCCTTCAGCTGCTCTGCATAGCTTTCGTGCGGGATCTCTCTGTCTGAATGCTTCAGCAGCGAGCAGTCACTGTACCGGAAGATTGGCTCCAGATCCAGATAAAGATGCTCCACTCCGTAATATTCTGCTGTTTTTCTGGCAGCCTCGATTTCTTTTGTGTGCTTCTGTCCGTAAGCTACTGTTAATGCAATTACATTCTCTTTTCCATATTTGTTTACGGCAAGCCCCAGGCAGGTGGTGGAATCCACACCGCCGCTTGCAAGTACAAGTGCTTTCATAGCGTTCTCCTTTTCTGCGGTATTTCTTGTTATATTGTGATATGTTTTCCTGTCATACTCCCCGTTTCTGCGGGTCCCAGATCACCTTATGAAGCTGGATCTGAAGCTTTACATCGTTGAGCTTTTTTTCCATAAGGAAATCCACGATCTCCACCGGCTGGATCCTGCCAAATACAGGGCTGAAATAAACTGCCGTTTTTCCGACCAGCCTGTACTTTTCCAGGATTTCCAGGGCTTTTTCCATATCTCTGCGGCTGCTGACCACGAATTTCAGCGTATCCTCACTGCCCAGAAGCTCCAGATTGGAAAGGAGCATCTCTTTTTCCATGCCGCTGTCCGGTGTTTTATAATCCATGGTAAAGGACGGACGTTTTTTTAATATATGATAAGGCTTCAGATCTACGCTTCCATTGGTCTCAATCTCCACCCGCTGGGATGGATCCTCCAGGATTGCCTCGATCAGCTCCTCCATCCCTTTCCGCAAAAGTGGTTCCCCACCTGTAAGTGTCACATTTTTTACACCTGCCTCGCGGATCCAGGAAAGAATCTCTTCTTTTGTCAGCCTTTCACTTTCACACCCCGGCTCATTTGCCCAGCTGGTATCACAATAGCTACACTGAAGATTGCAGCCCTTAAACCGGATAAAAGCGGCAAGCTCTCCTGCCCGTCTGCCCTCTCCGTTGATGCTGACAAATTTCTCTACAACCTGATAGGTACTCATAGCCATACCGCCTCCGTTTCTTCTTCCGTTTCCCGGTAAGCTGCACAGTTATTTGGTGTTTCGTAAACAACAGCTCTTTTTACAGGATAGCCCTTTTCTTCCATTTTCCTGAAAAAATACTCTGAAAAATTCTCTGCTGTAGGGCGAAAGGGAACCTTCACCAGATGAAAGCCTTCCTCATCCAGTGCTTCCAGCGTTTTCGGACGTAATGTATTTTCTTCATAGATCAGCGTGTGATCCATGGAATCTGCCAGCTCTCGAAGATCCTTTTTCAGATCTCCGAAGTCTAACAGCATCCCTCGCTCCTGGCCGTTTTTCTCCAGCTTCCGGCTTTCGATCTCAATCTCCACATGCCAGCGATGGCCATGGATGTTGGAACATTTGCCGGTGTAACCGGACAGAAAATGTGCAGAATCAAAATCTGCTTCTGTTTTTAACTGATACATAATTTTTTTCCTCCTTCTGGATCTGTCACACCATCCCGATATTCCATAAATAAGAAAGAATCCTGCTTGCAGGATTCTCCGCCTGCGACGGGTCGCTTCAGCGACATTATTCCTCTCCGTCGCAGTGCGATCCTGCCCGGAGGGCTTTTTTATGTTATAGGAACATTACGGAGTAATTTCCTATAACATAAAAAAGCCGGTATTACCGGCCGTGATTCGGTTAAAGTAAAAAAAGGCAGACCCGCCACGAGTCTGCCCTGATTCTCACATCTTCTTCAGCCCTGGTTTTATTTATAGACAGGATGGTACAAACGAACTGTCTTATATTAATTCGTATGATATCCCGGCGATACTATCTCAAAAACTCAGCTGTATCAGCTCCGGAACCACTGTAAATTTTCTGCAGAATTATCTTCTTCCACAGCACTTCTTATATTTCTTACCGCTTCCGCACGGACACGGATCGTTCGGGTAGATTTTTCTTGCAGATGCCGGCTGCATCGGCATTGCTGTCGGCACAAAGCTGTTCGGCATTGCAGTGTGCGGCTTGCCTGTGGCAAACGGCCATACTGCTCCTGAGATCTCATTCGGTGTGTAACCGCGGAATTCCAGCATTCTTGTGTTATTGTTTGCCTCCATGATCAGCTTTGTAAATTTCTCAAGCTGCTCATCGTTAAACTGGATCCCCTTCTGGTTCAGGTTTTCCATGATCGCTGACATTCTGCCATCCATGGAGCATTCTTTGTAAATAAAGAACAGTACCTGATCCTTCACTGCATCGGAAACCTTCATCTCATCCAGCAGGAATCTGCCCAGTCTCTGGTAAGAAGCAGATTTTGTCGGATACCCGTTTTCGGAATAATCTAGGATCTCATCTACAGACGGAATATAGAATTTCCGTCCACCCTGACGTCTCTCGATATCCTTGTAGATGTTATTGACCAGTGCGGATTTCAGGATCAGCTGATCCTCCGCAAGCTCACAGATACAGGCCTTCTCCGGAATGGTATGATACAGCTCGATGAAGCTGTCATATCCGATGTCAAAGCCTTTTCTCTGCTTAAACATCTCATATACTGTCTTCGCCGGTGCAGATACATACAGATAGCTTACCATAATAAGGCAATCCTTCAGCCAGTTTACCTGGCTGCGAAGTGTCTGGAACTCCGGTGTATTGATCTGATCGTAAACAGCTACAACCTCTGCCGGAACTTCTGCGTAATCATCACTGTAGGAAACAAGGTAGCCCATATCGTTCAGCCATTCTAACGTATTCCACTCATCCTCTGCAACATGGAAGCATTTTCTCTGAATAGCTGCCTCAAAAGCCAGTACCTCCTGATCGTCTGCTACGAGGAAGTTTGCTTTCATAACCTCCGGTTTAAGAACCTCTGCGGCAACCTTTGCGGCAATCTCTTCCTGTTCCATTCCCTTGCAGTGAAGTCCAAGCTCGCCTGCAATGCTGAGAAGGTCTTCTTTACGATAGGACATAAGGAAATCTTTTACTGTAGGATTTCTTCTGCTGCCTGTGGCTGCCTCATCTGCTTTTGCAGCTCTGGCTGCTGCCTCTACTGCTGCTACTGTTGCAGCAATGTCTTCCGATGCTTTGACTGTTTCCGCCTCAGTTTCAACTGCTGCAGTGCATTCCAGCTCCGGTGTCTCTGTCCAGTACGGATCATCCTCACCCTTTACTTCTTTTACAATAGAAGGAGCTTCTGCTGTTCCCTCATCTTTCTTCTCAATGTCAACTCTGTATTCCGGGGCTTCCTTATCCGCACCATACTGACGGAAAGTAAACCATTTCTCGGAATCCATAAGCTCCGCAGTCTCTGTCTCGCCTGCATTTAATAATGTGAAATTATTCTTTGCTTCTCCGTCACCATTCTCACGGATCTGTACTTTTTTCTGAAAAAATTCAATCTCATATAGGCTGCCTGCCGGATACTGAACCAGTTTCTCAAGCATGGCTGCCATTCTTGCAAATGTAACGTCAGCCGCAACAGTACAGCGTCTCCATACCGGCGGTTTCGTTCCTTTTCTTGTGATTTTTAACTGATAAAACATTCCTGTGTTCCTCTCCTGTAAATATATGCCGGATCAGGAGACATACACAGCTCCTGACCCGGCGTAAGCAACTTCCCCTATGTTATACAAAAATAGAGAAATTGTCAATATTTGAGAGGCTTCTACAACACAATATCATATTTCTCAACCTGGATCACAGCATTTCCGTCACTGTGAAACAGAATCTCATCTGCTTCCACTGGTGTTGGGATCACGGTAGTCGCAGTTTTGCTTCCATCATTGATAAAAAGCTCTATGGAACTTCGATCCAGGATAAAACGCAGCTTCAGATTTTGTCTGTCATCTGTGATCTGGAACTTTCTTGTACATATAACATCACGCTGCACCCCGCTCCAGGTTCTGTCGATCTCCAGTATCTGTCTTTTTCGATCATAGGTAAAGACCGTTGTATATTCTTCATTGCGTGCAAGCTCGATCCGGAACTCATTGTACACATCCAATGCTTCCTGATTTGGATTTCCGGAGTTCCTGCTTCCATCCATGATGCCATCTGCGTTCTGCAGTTCCACAGTCAGATCGATCATTCGGCCACGGACGCCTTCAAGGCTTAAGCTCTCACCCACTTTTACATTCTCATAACAGCAACGGTTTTTCCGATAATTCTCAATTTCCCGGACCGGCTTCTGCCAGATTTTTCCGTCACGATATTCTAGCTCTCTCGGAAGAGTCATCATTCCCTGCCATCTCTGCTTTTCCTTGATCACACAGCTATCCCAGGATTTCATCCAGGCGATCATCACTCTTCTTCCATCTGGAAGAAGGGTTGTCTGCGGCGCATAAAAATCAAGTCCGTAGTCCAGACTTACCGGTGCGTCTTTTTCAAATGTATGTTTTTCGCTGTCATAATCTCCCGTAAAATACAGGGAATTATGTCCATTATGAAACTCATACCCTTTTGCCCGCATATGCTGCGGAGAACAGATCAGCACATGTTTATCCCCGAGCGGAAAGAAATCGGGGCATTCCCACATAACACCGATTTCTCCTGTGGAGTTCTCCGCAAGAATTGTTTCAAATTTCCATTCTTTCAGATCTTTACTGGAAAACAGAACTACCTGTCCAGGAATTTCTTCGCTGCGGCATCCTACGAGCATATGGTATGTTCCGTTATCTTCCCATACCTTCGGATCACGGAAATCAACTCTGCTGCATTTCTCCGGAAGCATATCCCCGGTGACTATCGGATTTTTCTCTGCCTTTACATAATCTTTTCCGTCACCCCAGGCAAGGCACTGATTCTGCCGGACTTCTTCTTTTCCATCAGGCAGCTTTTCTGTTGTAACTCCTGTGTAGATCAAAGCCTGTTTTCCATCCGCTTCAATAGCACTTCCGGAAAAGCATCCCTCTCGATCATATTCCTGATCCGGTGCAAGCGCTGTAGGAAGCTGCTCCCATCTGATCATATCCTCCGTCACACTGTGGCCCCAGTGCATAGGGCCCCAGTCACGGCTGTAAGGATGATACTGGTAAAAAAGATGTACCTTTCCTTTAAAAACAGAAAATCCATTGGGATCATTGATCCAGCCAACCGGTGCAGATACATGAAAGGCCGGTTTCTCTTCCTGCGGGATATTTTTTGCTTCCTCTATTTCATAAAGACGTGCTTTTTCAAGTTTTTCACTCATACTCTGCTCTCTCTTTCTTTTTTATGTTTCTGACCGGTATCTTTTTCTGTTTTTATTTCTCTGTCTCACTAAGAGACTTCTGATACTGGTCAAAATATTTCTGTTTGATCGCCAGATAATCAGACAGTCCATACTTCTCCATCTTTTTCAGATAGGAATCCCATTCTTTTTCGATGCCGCCATTCAGGATCCAGTCTGCTTTTTTCTGTTCCGCATACTTCTTGATATCTGTGTCGTACTGAGATACCTTATTGGTATCATCAATACTCATAAATACATTCGGATACACATATTTACTGTTCATATCCTTAAGATATGTTTCGTGCATATTGTCGAGACGCCATTTTGCATCTGCCGGCTCTGTTACATATACATCGTAATACTCGTTAAGTATTGCCAACGGTCCGTTTACAGACTGTGCTTCACGAACCTCTACCGGAGATGTATCTCCCAGATCCATATGCTTCAGCATCTGACCACCTTCTGTATTCTCGGACATCTCAAAGATATTAAATGAATCTTTTTCCCCGTAAGTACCCCAGTTATTCTGCGGAGACTGGATCGGTGCATACATCTGATCGATCCATGCTGCTGCCAGTGCCGTATTCCGACAGCTTGTAGTCAGAACGCAGCGTCCTCTGTCAAAGCCGCTGGTTTCACTGTTATTCTGTCTTGTGATATTTACAAGACCATCCGGACCGGCCAGCGCCGGGAGCATTACATAATCTTCATTGTTATCAATATTTGCAATATCCCAGGTGAAACACAGACCATATCTGTGGTTCTTACCTTTTGCAACATAAGTTGACCATTCCTGGGTAAAAGCCTCCGGATCCACCAGCTTTTCTTCTACCAGCTGATGGAGCCACTGAATACCTTCTTTATAGCCTTCCTGTACAGTTGTATAAATAACGGTTCCATCATCTTTTACTGCAAAATGATCACCGGTGTCACCATATCCTTCTCCGAATCCGTTGATGAGAATTGCAGGATCCTGATCACCATTATTGATGATAAAGGACATCGGGATCACACCACCCTCAATGTTGAATTTCTTTTCCAGTTTATCTGCATTGTCGCGGAAAGCGATCAGAACCTGTTCCAGTTCCTCAGTTGTAGTCGGAACGTCCAGCTTCAGATAATCCAGCCATTTTTTATTAATGTAGGGAATATCTCCAATTGCCTGAATGGCTTCTTTCCCCGCACCAAGCTGCTCGATCCATGGGAAAGAATAAATATGTCCGTCCGGTGCTGTACACATTGTTCTGTATTCCGGGTATTTTTCAAATACAGCCTTAAGATTCGGCATGTATTTATCAATGAGATTTTCTACCGGAATAATGATTCCCTGTTTGGCATAACGAAGAAGATCATAATCACTCATCCCTGCGTTAAAAAGTCCATCCGGAAGATTTCCGAACTGTGCCAGTGCCAGATTTTTTTTGTCATTAAACTGATCCGATACAAAACAGGTCCAGTCAATGTGGACATTGGTCTGCTTTTCCAGTCTTTTAAAAATCGTTCTTTCATTAGGTTCCTGTGTAGATGTTGCAGGTGCACTGGTAATAAAAGACAGCTCTGCTTTTTCTTTCAGAGGAAATGACACATCTTCCACCGGGATATCCGGATCTATTTCTGCTTTCATGTGTTCTTTTCCATTTCCACATCCGGCACTGCATACCATTATAATTGCAGAAAGCCCGATTGCCAATAATGCCTTCATTCTTTTTTTCATCATTATCAACCTCCTGTCATCAGCCTTTTACAGAACCAACCATAATGCCCTGGTCAAAATATTTCTGGAAGAATGGATACATGATCAGAAGCGGTAAACTTGATACAATGATCGTAGCATATTTCAGAAGTTCCGCTACCTTTGCCATCTGTGCAGTACTCTGGATATCTGCGATCATTCCGGGCTGCGGTGTATTCTGTACAAGAATGGAACGAAGTACCAGCTGCAATGGCTGCAGTTTCGCATCATTCAAATAAATCATAGCGTCAAAATAACTGTTCCACATTCCTACAAAGGACCACAGTGCAAGCACTGCGATGATCGGTTTGCATACCGGCATCATAATCTTGAAAAAATGCTCGATTTCCGTGGCACCGTCAATGGCAGATGCCTCTCTGAGTTCCTTAGGGATAGACTGATAATAGGTTCTGGCAAGGATCATGTTCCAGACATTAAACGCACCCGGAAGCAGGATTGCCCAGATTGTATTTACCAGATGCAGCTGATTGATCAGGATAAAAGTCGGGATCATTCCTCCACCGAAAAACATGGTAATGAGAAAAATAACATTGAAGAAATTTCTTCCCACAAATTCTTTCTTGGACATTGGATATGCTGCCAGCAGAGTTACCAGAACTGAAATAATGGTAAACACCAGGGAATAAAAAAATGAGTTTGCAAAGCCTCTCCAGATCATATTATTTTCAAGAACTCTGCGGTACGCATCGATCGTCCACTTCCGCACATCAAAGCTGATTCCCTGGCTGTTCAGCACATTCGGATCCATAAAGGATGCGATCACAACATATAAAAGCGGAACCAGAATGGAAAGTACAAATGCACCCAGAAGTACGTATCCGATTCCTAAAATGGCTTTGTCAGATGCCGAATATTTCTTTTTCTTTGCTTTTGCCATAACAGCACCTCCTATAATCCCTCTCCGTCATTCAGTTTCTTGACTACCCAGTTTACAAAGATCAAAAGAATTACATTGATCACTGAATTAAACAGCCCCACTGCTGTAGAATATCCATAGTCTCCATTCAGAAGACCGATTCTGTATACATAAGTAGAAAGAATCTCAGATGCAGGAAGGTTCATATCTGTCTGCAGTGCATATGCTTTTTCAAAACCAATGCTCATAATATTTCCGGCCTGAAGGATAAACTGGATCACAATGATGTTTTTAATAGCCGGAAGCTGTACATACCAGATCTGCTGCAGGATATTTGCTCCATCCACCACTGCTGCCTCTTCCAGATCCTTACTTGCATTGGCAAGTGCTGCAGTATACATAATGGATGCCCATCCGGCTGTCTGCCAGATTCCGCTGGCTATGTAAATGGTACGAAATGCTGCCGGCATAGTCATCCAGTTGGCATCGGAACCGATCAGTTTATTCAGCGGACCTACCGGTGAAAGAAACATACGAACCATACCACAGAGTACGATAACGGAAATAAAATTCGGCGCATAGATCAGAAGCTGAATTTTTTTCCTGATCCCGGCTCTCCGGATCTGATTCAGAAGAAGTGCCAGGATGATCGGAATCGGAAATCCCCACAGTAGTCCGTAAATACTCAGTTTCAGAGTGTTCACAAGATAATTCATAAAATCCGGTGATGCCAGAAATCTCCGGAAGTATTCCAGTCCTACCCATTTGCTTCCAAATACACCATCAATGACATTGTAATCCTCAAAAGCGATCAGTACGCCACCCATGGGCACGTATTTGAAGATGATCGTCAGAAGAAGTGCAGGCAGCAGAAAAAACACATACAGCTGCCAGTTCTTTTTCACATACTGAAGCTTTTCTGCAGCAGTTCTTTTTCCTGCCGGAACAGCTTTCGCAGAACCTTTTTTCATTCTCTTTTCCTCCCGTTTTTGTTCTTTCGTTCTTGTTTAGTAACCGGTAAAGTAACCGGTTACTTTATAATTTGATACTACTATATGACATAGCTTCTGTCAACCTTTTTTGTTAATTTATTCAAGAAAAGTTACCGGTAACTTAACTGGTTATTTTTTTATTGCTATTTAACGTCTGTATTGTTATACTTAATTACATCAATCCAATTATCCTGTACGGTCTGCAGATTTCTCTTATATGATCACATCTGCATTCCGTATCATAACTTTCTGCTGTTAAAAGGAGACTATTTTTTTATGGCTAAAAAACAGGTAACATTTGCCGATATTGCAGAATACACTGGTTTTTCCAAGACTACGATCTCCAGATATTTCAATCATCCGGATTCTCTGACCCTGGAAAATCAGGAAAAGATCGCAAAAGCCCTTGATGAGCTCGGCTACAGAAAAAACAAGCTTGCCAGGGTTCTTGCCAATGGAAAAAGCGAATTTGTAGGGATCATTGTCCCAAACCTTTATCTTCATTATTATTCCGAAATGCTGACACAGCTTCTTCGAAGTTACTCCGATTATCATTACAAATTTCTGGTTTTTGTCAGTGATGGCGGCCCGGAGAAAGAAATGCAGTATCTGGACGAGCTGATGGCTTATAAGATTGAAGGACTTATTGTTCTCAGCCATACTCTTTCCTCTGAAAAACTGGCTTCCTATAATATTCCTGTGATCGCCATTGAACGTGAAGCAGAACATATATGCAGCGTTACAACAGACAATTACATGGGCAGCATGCAGGCTACTTCTCTGCTGATACGTAATCAGTGTGATGTACTGATCCACATCAATGTCCATGTACCTGAGAATATTCCGGCTTACGACCGTATCCGTGCCTTTGAGGAAACATGCCGGGAATATCATGTTCCTTATGAACTGAACCTTAATGTTTCCGGTGATTCCTATCAGGAGCTTTTTGAACAGATGCGTGTGATCTTTCAGGATATTGACAGTAAATATTCCGGTCAGAAAAAAGGCATATTTTTATCCAATGATACTTACGCAAATATATTTCTCAATCTGATCTTCCAGAAATACAACTGTCTGCCGGATGAATATCAGATCATCGGATTCGATAATTCACCCATTGCTGCGGAGTCCATCATCCCGATCACTACTATTGGACAGCAGATTGATGTGATCGCACAGACTACCATGGAACTGCTTGTGGAACAGATGAACGAAATGAAGAAAAGAAAACCGGCACCGCTTCAAAAACCGATCCACAAAAAGATCACTCCGGTTCTGATACGACGACAGACAACAGGAGACTGAAAATACTTACAACATTTTTCCATATTCCATAACAACCCGTATATTCATGTACCGGAAACTTCATGCTATAATTCTGTGGAAAAATGTCAGATAACCATTACCGCCGGGAAATATTTTACAGGTTTCCCGGCATCTATAAATATCTATTCAGGGAGGAAATCATGAAAAAAGATCAGGAAATTTTTCAGGAACGTTTAAACCATCATCACGACGAGCTTCGATGGCTGTACACAGAGCTTTATCACAATGACGATATGTTTGCAGAGCTCTGCGACCAGATGTATCAGTATTTTACAGCACGTCGCCGCGCGCTCAAAAACCGCGACCTGGAAAGAGAAAAAAATCCGGACTGGTTTCGCCAGAAGGATATGCTTGGCATGATGCTCTATATTGACAATTTTGCCGGCAACATCAAGGGAGTTTCTGCCAAGCTTCCATATCTTAAGGAATGCAACGTGAACTGTCTTCATCTGATGCCGTTCCTTGATACCCCGAAGGGTCGTTCCGACGGTGGTTACGCAGTAGCCGACTTCCGCAAAGTCCGCCCGGACCTTGGTACCATGGAGGATCTGGCTGCACTTGCAGATAAATGCCACAAAAACGGAATGAACCTGTGTATGGATTTTGTTATGAACCACACTTCCGAGGATCATGAGTGGGCCAAAAAAGCACGCCAGGGTGACGGCGAATATATGAGCCGCTACTTCTTCTACAATAACCGTGAGATCCCGGACAAGTACGAAAAAACCGTACCACAGGTATTCCCAACCACTGCTCCGGGAAACTTTACCTGGCTTCCGGACATCGGCCACTATGTCATGACTACCTTTTATCCGTACCAGTGGGATCTGAACTACAGAAATCCGCGTGTATTCAATGAGATGATGTACAACTTCCTGTTCCTCGCAAACCAGGGAATGGATGTGATCCGTATTGATGCGGTTCCGTACATCTGGAAGGAACTGGGAACTCCCTGCCGTAACCTGAAACAGGTTCACACCATCGTCCGTATGATGCGTATGATCGCCGAGATCGTCTGCCCAAGTGTTGTTCTTCTTGGGGAGGTTGTTATGGAGCCTGAAAAAGTTGTTCCGTATTTTGGTACCGTAGAAAAACCGGAATGCCATATGCTCTACAACGTAACAACTATGGCCACTACCTGGAACAGCATCGCCACCCGTGATATCCGCCTTCTGAAAAAACAGATGGATATTGTAAACAGCCTTCCGAAGCAGTACACCTTCCTGAATTATCTCCGCTGCCATGACGATATCGGCTGGGGACTTGATTTTGCCACTCTGAAAGAATGGGGCATGGATGAGCCATCTCATAAGCGTTACCTGAATGATTTCTTTACAGGAAAGCATCCGGGAAGCGACAGCCGCGGAGAGCTCTATAATGATGACCCGGTAACTCAGGATGCCCGCTTCTGCGGAACCACTGCTTCCATGTGCGGAATCGAGGCTGCTCTTTTTGAAAAAGATGACGAGAAACTGAACAGAGGTATCCGTGAGGATCTGATGCTTCACGCATATATGCTTACCCAGTCCGGAATCCCGATGCTTTACAGCTCCGATGAAATTGGCCGTCTCAATGATTATTCCTATAAAGAGGATCCTGATAAGGCTGCAGATTCCCGCTATATCCACCGTGGTGCTTTCCAGTGGGAGCTTGCCGGAAAAAGAAAATCCAAATCCTCCGTTGAAGGACAGATCTTCCAGACTCTGGACCGCATGGAGCAGATCCGCAGCCAGGAATCTGTTTTTGATAAAGACTGTGATGTATATACATACGATGTTCATGATGACAGTATTCTCTGTATCCTCCGTCAGAAGGGAGATGACCGCTTTATCGGAATCTTCAACTTCAGTGACAGTAAAAAAACTGCCTGGATGCAGGAGGAGGGAACTTTCCGCGATCTGATCACAGACCAGACTCTGGAGCTTAAGGACGTGGAGCTTCCGGCTTATGGATTTATGTGGTGTAAGAGGATGTAACTGTTGCTCGGTAAATAAAAAAGACGTGACCTTACGGATCGATATATTTCTTTCATTAACAACTCAGTAAATGAACGAACATATCGACCCGGGTCCACGTCTTTTTATTATGTTATATCTTTATTTTTTATAAGCTGTTCTGACATTCAGAAATTACTTGCAGAGCTCCTCTGCCATTGCATCGATCTCTGCCACATTCTCATCGCTGAGAGAGGACATGATCTTTACATTGTTCTCAAGCCATGTGATATTTTTGCTCTTCTCGAACATTCCTTTCATGACTTTGGCTGCTGTCGGTGCCCAGCTTCCGTTCTCAATGAGGCCGATGGTGCGGTTCTGGTAATTACGTTCTGTCAGGTTCTCGATAAATGTACGCATAAACGGGAATGCTTCTCCGTTGTATGTAATGCTGGCCAGTACCAGCTTTCCGTAGCGGAAAGCGTCCTCCACTGCCTCTGCCATGTCTTCTCTTGCAAGATCGCAGACAACAACCTTCGGGCAGCCCTTTTCTTCCAGCTTCTGTGCAAGAAGCTCTGCTGCTTTCTTTGTATGTCCGTATACAGATGTGTAGGCGATCATTACACCTTCACTCTCTACTTTATAAGAAGACCAGATATCATATTTCTCCAGATAATGTCCAAGATTCTCGGTAAGGACCGGTCCGTGGAGCGGGCAGATAGTCTGGATATCCAGAGTTGCTGCTGCTTTGAGAAGCTTCTGTACCTGCGGACCATATTTTCCGACGATTCCGATGTAATAGCGGCGTGCTTCGCAGTCCCAGTCCTCTTCTACATCAAGAGCTCCAAATTTGCCGAAGCCGTCTGCTGAAAACAGAACCTTATCTGTGCTGTCATATGTAACCATAACCTCCGGCCAGTGAACCATCGGTGCAAATACGAAAGTAAGGACATGTTTTCCAAGTGTCAGGGTGTCACCATTTGCTACAATATGTTTCTTTCCTTCCAGATCCATTCCACGGAAGAAATTCTCCATCATGGTGAAGGTTTTTGTGTTGGCAACAACAGTTGTATCCGGGTATGCTTTCATGAAATTCTCAATGTTTGCGGCATGGTCCGGCTCCATATGCTGAACTACAAGATAATCCGGTTTCGCGCCATCCAGAACTTCTGCTACTTTTCCAAGCCACTCTTCTGCGAAGTTGGCATCTACGGTATCCATAACTGCGATCTTCTCATCTTTGATCACGTAGGAATTATAGGACATTCCGTTTGGCACTACATACTGTCCCTCGAACAGATCTACCTGATGGTCGTTTACTCCTACATAATAAATATCATTTCCGATTTTCATTGTATTGAGTTCCTCCTTAGTCTGCTGTATTTTATATTTCCAATATTTCTGAAAATACTTTCTTATTGCTCTCATTTATTATATCATTGTTCGTACTGAAATCAATGTAGAATCTATAAATAAAAACAAACCTCTGCGCCTGGTAAAAGAGCTATTTTCCCCTCTTTACAAACCTATTCCAACATAGTATTGTATACCTTGGATGAAGGAATTTTTTATAATTTTTATGAGGTAAACTATGTGTGAAAATAAAAAAAAGAAAACGTCTTCCATTGAGATGACCTCCGGCTCTCTCTGGAAAAATATCCTCCTCTTCAGCCTTCCCCTGATGGGGTCCCAGGTATTGGAGGTTCTTTTTAACTTAAGTGATGTTGCGGTTGTGGGGCGATTTGCAGATTACATGGCACTTGGAGCTGTGGGTTCCACAACTCTGCTGGTCACTTTATTTACCGGAATCCTGATCGGAATGGGTGCAGGAGTCAATGTTCGTGTAGCCCACGAGCTTGGTGCCGAAAACAGAAAAGGTACCGAAGAAACGATCCATACATCTCTTCTTCTCTGTGCCATCGCAGGACTTCTGGTCTGTGTCGTCTGTCTTCTGTTTTCCGGACAGATGCTGTCCATGATGAATACCAAGCCGGAACTGATCGACCAGGCTATTTTATATATGAAGATCTACTCACTTGGTATGCCGGCCATGGCCGTATACAATTTCGGTAACGGCGTATTAAGTGCCCGCGGAGATACAAAACGACCACTGATCTATCTTTCCATTGCCGGAGTGATCAATGTTCTTCTGAACCTGTTTTTCGTTATCGTCTGTCATATGGCTGCCGCAGGTGTGGCAACTGCCAGTGCGATTTCTCTTTATGTATCTGCCACTCTGGTCATGCTCCATCTGTTCCGGCGAAAAGACGACTGCAAGGTATCCCTGAGCAAGCTCCGTTTTCACCCAAACGCCTGCAAAGCCGTGCTGATGCTTGGTATCCCGACAGGCCTGCAGAACGGAATTTTTGCCATCGCCAACCTGTTCGTGCAGGCCGGTGTCAATTCCTTCGATGCAGTCACGGTTTCCGGAAATGCCGCTGCTGCCAACGCAGATTCTCTGATCTATAATGTGATGTTTGCCTTTTATACAGCCTGTGCAAGCTTTATCGGTCAGAACTGGGGTGCCGGAAACAAAAAACGAATGCTCAAATCCTATGGAATCAGCCTTACATACGCTTTTATCGCCGGTGCAGCCTTAGGCGGGCTGCTTCTTGTTTTCGGCCGGCAGTTCCTGTCACTTTTTGCCACAGAACCTGCAGTTATCGATGCCGGAATGCAGAGGATCGGGATCATGGGATTCAGCTATGCATTCAGCTGTTTCATGGATGGCAGTATTGCAGCTTCCCGTGGTATCGGAAAAAGCATCCCGCCGACCATTATCGTTATCCTCGGCTCCTGCGTGTTCCGTATTATCTGGATCTATACAGTGTTCGCGCATTTCCAGACCATATCTGCCCTGTATCTTCTCTACATCTTTTCCTGGGGAATTACCGGATTTGCAGAAGTATTATTCTTCGCTGTCAGCTTTAAGAAGCTTAAAGTGTCAGCGTGATCCGGATAACAGCACAGTTACATTTACAGATATACAGCCCATTGAGGAATATCAAAATCCACTCTGGGCTGTTATTTTATGGAAAATCTTTCATAAATTTTCACATATATGTACATTTGTCTTTACAAGGCGGACACAAATGTATATAATGATTATACTGTGCTTTTCCGTGATGCAGTATTACTACCCCAGAAAAAGCACTCCCATACAATAGGAAAGAGGAAAAAGTTTATGAAAAACCTGATTCAAAAATGGAACAGCATCAACCTGATCAAGCGTATCATCTGCGGACTGATCGTTGGTATCATCCTCGGACTTGCGATTCCACAGGCTTCTGTGATCTCCATTCTCGGTGATCTGTTTGTCGGTGCTCTCCGTGGAATTGCTCCGCTTCTGGTGTTCTTCCTGGTAATGAGTTCTCTGTGCCACATGGGAAAAGGCCAGAAAACAAACATGAAATTCGTCGTTGTACTGTACCTTCTGGGAAATGTACTTTCAGCACTGGCAGCGGTTCTTTCCAGCCGTCTGTTCCCGATCATGCTGACTTTTTCCGAGAATACTAACACTTCCGACATCACTCCGCCAAGCGGTGTTTCCGAGGTTCTCAAAAACCTCCTTATGAACATCGTTTCAAACCCGGTTGACGCACTTGTAAACGCCAACTATATCGGTATCCTTGCATGGGCGATCATCTTCGGTATCGCACTGAAAGCTGCAAGCGGAACCACAAAAACAGTTATCGAAAATATTTCCGATGCAACCTCAACCGCAGTTAGATGGATCATCAATCTTGCTCCGTTCGGTATCATGGGTCTGATCTTTACAACCATTTCCGAGCAGGGACTTAGCGTACTGTTAAGCTATGGCCGTCTGATCTGCGTACTGGTTGGAACCATGCTGTTTGTAGCCCTTGTGCTGAACCCGATCGTTACCTTCCTCTGCACACGCCAGAATCCATATCCACTGGTTCTGCGCTGCCTGAAGGACAGCGGACTGACAGCGTTCTTCACAAGAAGCTCTGCTGCCAACATCCCGGTAAACATGGAGCTCTGTAAAAATCTCGGACTTGACGAAGATACTTACTCCATCTCCATTCCACTTGGTGCCACCATCAACATGGGTGGTGCAGCAATCACCATTTCCATCATGGCTCTGGCCGCTGCAAACACACTTGGCATCAGTGTAGATTTCCCTACAGCTCTGATTCTCTGCATCCTGGCTGCTGCAAGTGCGGCAGGTGCTTCCGGAGTTGCCGGTGGTTCTCTTCTTCTGATTCCAATGGCATGCAGCCTTTTCGGAATTCCGAATGACGTTGCCATGCAGGTTGTTGGTGTAGGCTTCATCGTAGGTGTGATCCAGGATTCCTGCGAAACAGCACTGAACTCTTCTACCGATGTTCTTTACACAGCATGCGCCTGCAAGATCCGCAGAAATAAATAAGTTAATCTGATATTCGGTTAAAAAATGAGACAGAATTCCTGCTCTTTGGAATTTCTGCCTCATTTTTTATTTATCCCGTATTCTTTTCTACATCTGGAATATCTTCCAGCTCTCTCCCATTCTGACCGCCAGATATACGATCTCAAAGATCACAGCTACCGATCCCAGCTTAAAAAGCATGGAATCCACGAAACCTCCTGCCTTGCAGAGATCCAGAGCGATCCCGCCCGGCAGCGGATACAGAAGCCGGACTCTTTTTCGGTTGAAACAGTCCAGTACAAGATGCGATGCAAAACCGATCACAAAATAAAGCACCAGCTTCACAGATATCATGGATATCGCCGCACTCAAAATCGCCATAGCCATGATCGAATGCATAAAGGATCTGTGCGGCTGATTTTTGCCGAAGGCGCATACAGCTATGAAAATAATGATTCCCATAGCTACCGGTGCCATAGACTGGTCATTCCGTATCTTTTCCCACACGGAAAAACCATAAAAATAATTCAGTGCGATCTCAGCCGCTACAAGCAGAACCGCGATCAATGTGATCCTGTCTGCATCTTTATGCGATTTCGATGTTCCCACATCAATATCACTGATCAGTGCCCCCAGCATTCCTGTTCCGGCTGCGAGTATCATCCCGGAAACTGTAGACGGCTGTGTTATGGCCAGCACCGTTCCAAGTCCCACTGCTGCGTGTGTTTTACCTGTCATAATTTTCCCCTTTGTATAAAAAAACTTTTGCACGAAAAAGGCAGCTGTCAGCCTCCCCTTTTACTGACAGCTGCCTTTACAGAACAGCATTATATCACACAAAAAAGTGCGATTCTATCCTTAATCTTTCCACTCTCTTCCACGTCCCGTTTAAACGGAATATCCCTCGCAGACAATTCCTTTATTCAGACCAGTTCATACGTCCGTAACGAAGTGCCATACCGTGAATTTCTTTCTGGAGCTTCATGGTAAGCTCCCTCCTGCGGATACGCCATTTCCAGTTCTTTCCTACTGTGGACGGCTGGTTCATCCGGCAGCTGTTATCCAGCCCCATGTAATCCTGCATCGGGATCACACAAAGCTTTGCGCTGCTTCGCATAACCAGGCTGATAAAGCATTTATACAGATCCTTATCCGGTGTACAGTTATCGCAGAGATAATCTCTGGCAAGCTTACGCTCTTTTGCCGTAATGCTCTTCCACCATCCGACGATCGTCTCATTGTCATGCGTTCCGGTATAAGCTACACTGTTTTCCGGATAGTTGTGTGGAAGGTAATCATTCGCACATCCGGAATCCCTGGAGTCAAAAGCAAACTCCAGAACCTTCATTCCCGGAAAGCCACTGTCATGAACAAGCTGGCGGACAGAATCTGTCACGTAACCAAGATCCTCCGCAATAACCTGTTTCCAGCCAAGCGCCTGCTCTACCTTGCGGAACAGATCGATTCCCGGACCTTTTTCCCAGTGACCGCCAATGGCGTTCTCTGCACCATACGGAATAGAAAAATATTCATCAAAGCCACGGAAGTGGTCAATTCTTACTACATCATAAAGCCGGAACACATAGCTCAGTCTGGAAAGCCACCACTGATATCCTGTGTTTCTGTGATAATCCCAGCGATACAAAGGATTTCCCCACAGCTGTCCTGTTGCAGAAAATCCGTCTGGCGGACAACCGGCTACTGCAACCGGCACGTTCTCTTCATCCAGCTGGAAAAGCTCCGGATGCGCCCAGGTATCTGCGCTGTCCATAGCTACATAGATCGGGATATCTCCGATGATCTGGATGCCTTTTTCATTGGCATATTTTTTCAGTTTCATCCACTGCTCATAGAATTTAAACTGCATATACTGCTGGAATTCAATATCAAAATATAATTCTCTGCGATAGTAGTCCATGGCATTTGCCCAGCGAAGGCGGATATCCTCTGCCCATTTTGTCCACTCAACACCGCCGAACTGATCCTTTACTGCCATAAAAAGCGCGTAGTCAGAAAGCCACCAGCTGTTTTCCGCAACAAATCTCTGATAGTCCGGATTCTCGCTGATGTTGCTGTTTTCATAGGCTTTTCGAAGAAGCTTGTAGCGTCCTTTGTAGATCTTCTCGTAATCTACACTGTCCGCTCTTTTTCCCCAGTTGACCTTATCGCAGTCAGCTTTGTCAAGAACGCCTTCTTCCACCAGTGCTTTCAGGCTGATAAAATACGGATTTCCTGCAAATGTGGAAAATGACTGATACGGTGAATCTCCATAACTTGTCGGTCCAAGTGGAAGGATCTGCCAGTAGCTCTGTCCTGCTGCTTTCAACCAGTCCACAAAATCATATGCACTCTGGGAAAAACATCCGATGCCATACTCTGACGGCAGGCTTGTGATCGGCATCAATATGCCAGCTGCTCTTTCATTCATAATTATTGTCTCCTTATACTGCTCTGCATGCTTTTTAAATATTAGTTCTGTTTATCTGGCATTTTCTGCCCTGTTGTGATCATAACTCCACAATGGTCGGAAACCACCGGATATTTTTTTCCGTTACAGATTACTTCCGAAGTGAGAATCTTTCGTTTTTCACTGCTGAAAATATAATCAAGTCTCATCCTGTCGGTCTTCTGCTCTGCTTTACCTGTGTCACTGTCACGCCATCCATCAATCTCTTTTTCCACGGTAAATCCTTCGTCCTTTGTTTCCGCAGCTTTCCAGGAATCCTGCCAGCCACTGTTACATACAAGCTCGTAGCCCTGACCTTTCACGTTATCCGGGCTGTTGAAATCACCCATGAGCCAGATCGTCGAATCCTTTTTGCGATAGCTCCGGAAAAACTCTTCCATAGAATCCCACTGACCTCTGAACGGTTCTTCCTCATCGTTCCACCATCCCATGTGAACCGTGAAAAACCAGTCCGGACAGCCCTGGACCTGAACACCCAGCATCTTTCTTGTTTTCCAGTTTTCGTAATCATCCGTTCTGCTAATGAGATGCTGACGGATTCGCTCGATCGGCTTTCTGGTGAGGAGAGCCATTCCCTCATCATATTTACCGTAGCCTGTTTTTGCGGAAATCCAGGTCCAGTAATAATAGCAATCCATTCCCCGGAGGATTTCCGCCAGGATCATGGCGTAATTGTCACTTCGGATCTGGCGGTCAAATCCTATGCAGCGTACATACCCCGGAAGCATCACATCCGGAAGTACACTGGCACTCTGGCTCTGATTGACCTCCTGAAGTGCCACAATATCCGGAAGTTCTTTCTGGATCACCTGTGCAAATTTTCTTGTTTTGCTCGCATAGTCCGGCTCTACCAGGCTGTGAGTATTTAATGTCATAAGTTTCATTTATGTTTGCGCCTCCAACTATTGCAAATCAAAATCAGGCTGCTCAATCAAGTCCCTGCTTTTCTTTTATAAAATATCGTTGATATCTGATTTCAGTACATCGGCTTTCGGTCCGTATACCGCCTGGATTCCGTTGTCCTTTTTAATCAGGCCAAGTGCGCCTTCTGCTTTCCATGCCGGAAGCTCCGCAACCTTGTCCAGATCTTTGACTGTTACACGAAGTCTTGTCATGCAGGCATCTACGAGAACAATGTTTTCTCTTCCGCCGAGAAGTGCGATAATGCGCTCTGCCTGTGAATTTCCACCGGATGTTTTTGTATCCCCGGAAGCTGTTGAAGTGGTATCTCCGTCATCATCATTGCCGTCTGTATAATTTCCAAGTCTTCCAGGTGTTGCGAACTTGAATTTTCCGATCATGAAATATGCCACAAAATATCCGATGATAAAGAACGCGATCACGCAGATCACAAAATTGATCACATCTCCTGCAAGGCCTGCTTTCAGACTCATCGGAATTCGTGTGATAAACTCCAGATTTCCGAAAGAGTGTACTCGCAGATGAATGATTCCTGCCATTGCGAATGCACATCCCTGAAGGATCGCATATACAATATAAAGCGGCAGGGCACAGAACATGAACATGAATTCCAGCGGCTCAGTTACGCCTGTAAGGAATACAGCAAGTACTGTTGAGAAAAACATGGAACGGTATTTGCTCTTTTTGTCTGCATTAACTCTGCGGTACATGGCAAGTGCGATACCAAGAAGAAGTCCTGTCGCACCGATCATCTGACCAACCTTGAAACGTGCCGGTGTTACTGTTGTGAGCAAGTTTTTATATGCTGCCATATTTCCTGCATCTTTGTAATTGATAAGGTCTGTTACCCATGCAAGCCACAGCGGATCCTGTCCGAATACTTCTTTTCCTGCATTGATTCCTGTTGCGATCGTATAAGTTCCGCCAAAAGATGTATAGTTCATCGGAATCGTAAGCATGTGGTGCAGTCCGAACGGAAGCAGCAGACGCTCCAGGGTTCCATATACAAACGGTGCAAGGATCGGTGATGTATCAGAAGAATTGGCGATCCACACACCAAAAGCATTGATTCCGGACTGTACGACCGGCCATACAACTGCCAGGATCAGGGAAATGATCACAGACCAGAGAATACATACCATCGGTACAAAACGTTTTCCGTTAAAGAAAGATAACGCATCTGGAAGTTTACGGTAATTATAATATTTATTGTAGATCACACCGCCGACAAAACCGGAGATGATACCGACAAAAACACCCATATTCAGGGCTGGCATTCCTAATACAGAAGTAAAGTAGCCGTTTACAAGAATCTCTTTTCCAAAAAGTGTATGGGTTACAGCATCTGCATCATTCAGCATTGCAGAGGTAACTCCAAAAACAGATCCTGTGATCTGGTTGATCAGAATAAAGGTGATCAATGCTGCAAAAGCACCACCTGCACGTTCCTTCGCCCAGGAACCACCAATCGCGATCGCAAACAGGATATGCAGGTTATTGATGATCGCCCATCCGATGTTTTCCATGGTTGTTCCTACGGTCAGGATCATGGAAACATCTGCGCCTGCCATCTGTACCAGCTTACCGATACTGATCATCAGTCCTGCTGCCGGCATAACTGCGATAACTGTCATCAGTACTTTTCCAAGTTTCTGAAGAAAATCGAAGTTGAAACTAAATTTTTTCTTTTCTTTCTTCGTTTCGCCGGAAGAAACTGCGGTGTCGGATGCTTTGACTGACTGTGTTTTTTCTGCTGCCGGAGCTTCTGTTTCAGCTGCAGAAGCTGCTGTTTTGGCTGCTGCACTCTCAGATTTCCCAGTAAGCATAAGCACAGCTGTTTTTCCAGCTTCCACTGCGCCTTCCGCACATTTCATCTCCTGATCGTCCAGATCGGAACAGATCAGAACCGGTGTGATCGGATTGATATTTTTCTCTGCTAGATATACAAGATCCACTTCTGCTACCAGATCACCTTTTTTTACCTGGTCGCCTTCTTTCACATGAACCTTGAAGCATTCTCCTTTCAGAGATACGGTCTCCAGTCCTACGTGTACCAGCAGTTCCAGACCATCTTCCGTGGAAAAGCCATAGGCATGTCCTGTCTCTGCAACAGATTCTATCTGTCCATCCACAGGGCTTACGATCCTGCCGTCCTCCGGAATGATCGCAATTCCGTCACCAAGAACCTTCCCGGAAAATACCGGATCCGGAACCTGATCGAGCGGCACTGCTTTTCCTGTCAGCGGTGCGTATACAACTGACGGGCTTTTTTCTTTTTCGCTGCTCATTACAAATCCTCCATTTTCTTTTTCATCTTTGCTGCAATTTCTGTGCATTCTTAATGCAACCGTTTGCATGAATTATATGTTTATTTTGCGTAAAACGCAATTGATTTTTTGTATTTCTACTTTTATCACAATTTCAGCATACGGTTTTTGTGCATTTTTACTGTTGATTATGCAGATATTCTACCTGTTGATCCAATCAGCTTCGTATAAATTCATGCAACAATTTACGCAATATGTTTGACAGGCTTGCAGTTATGAACTACAATATTCTCATTAGCAGAGACACTCGCGGATATTTTCTCCACATAATCTACAGGAGGCAGCTTTATGGCAGTAACAATCAAGGACGTTGCAGCACTGGCGGGAGTATCACCTTCCACCGTTTCCAGAACCTGCAAGAACAATCCATCTATCAGTGAAGAGACTAAGGAACGTGTACGCCGTGCCATGGCAGAGCTTGGCTATGAACCGAATTTCCAGGCCAGCAACCTGGCGACACAGAATTCCCGTTCTATCGGTATTATTCTGCCTCCCTCACCAAAGGAAACCTATGAGAATTCTTTTTACCTGGAGGCCATCCGTGGAATCAGTCATTACTGCAACGCACATCAGTATATCAGCACCATTGTTACCGGTCAGAATGAGGATGAGATCCTGAATGCAGTTCGTTCCATGTCCAGAAGCGGCAAGGCTGACGGATTTATCGTGCTGTATTCCCGCGTCGACGATCCTGTGATCGATTTTCTTTTTAATAAAGGGCTGCTTTACATTCTGATCGGAAAACCAGCGCAGTACACCAATCATACGATCTATATTGATAACGATAACTTTCTGGCAGGCCAGGAGGCAACGGAATATCTTTATGCACTTGGTCACAGAAAGATCGCCTACCTTGGCGTTGAGGATTCTCTGGTCTTTTCCGCAGATCGAAAAACCGGTTATCTGGCAGCACTGGCAGGTCACGGACTGACTATCCGGCTTGAATACTGCATCGAAGTGCCCGATGCCTCCCAGCGGGAATTTCAGCAGCTTCGAACACTGCTTTCCGGCGATGACCGTCCTACCGCCATGCTGGTAAGTGATGACATCCTGGCACTTTCCCTGGAACGGATCTGTATGGAAGCCGGAATTTCCATACCGGAAGATCTGTCTATCATTTCCTTTAATAACTCGCTGTTTGCCAGACTGACGTCTCCGCAGCTGACTTCTATTGATATCAATTCTGCACAGCTGGGAACGGAAGCAGCCACACAGATGATCAGCCATATCGAAAACCCGAATCTTCCGGCTACGAAGATCATTGTGCCGCATCATCTGATTGAACGGGACAGCTGCCGGAGAATTTAACCAGTGCTTTTTCATAGCACCAGTACATATGCCCCCATAATTCACATTCCCCTACATTATTGAAATGCAGCTTATCATAGGAGCGCAAAGCCTTTACATTATCTTTTGCAACTAAAAGGTGTACAGCTTTATACCCCTGGCATTTCAGCTCTGCCATCACACCGGTAAGCAGGGCTCTTGCAATTCCCCGATTCTGATAATCTCCGCTGACACCTACCCGGGAGACTTCCGCTGACGGAACCAGCGTTTCAGACCAGCATGTCAGACATTCCACGTTAGGATCATCATCTATGGAAATCACTCCGGCAATCGTTCCGTCATCATCTCTCATACAAAATAATGCATCTCTGGAAAGATCAAATTCTACTTCTTTTTCTGACGGATAATCAGTTGTCCATACACAGTAGGGTGTTCCCAGTAATGACCGGTATAATTTAAGGACTGTGTCCGCCTCTTCTCTTTTTACATGTTCAAATCTCATTTTTTCTCTCTTTTCCTTTTTATATTTACATCACATCGGATAATAGCACTGTCCACTACATCCATTCGGAAACAATGTCCGCTTTATCGTACACTGAAAATCCCGCTCATCTTCCGCTGCGTCCAGAATATCCAGTGCCTTCCTCAGATTCCGGATATCCTTTTCCATATGCTCCGTATAATTTCCACGGCCAACTAATTTAAGATGCGTAATTCCCGCTTTTTTCAGCTGATACAGTGCACATAAACCGCAACCGCTCTCTCCGCAGAGATATCCGTCCTCATCATACGCTGACGGATCCGTCTCTTTTTCCCATGTTTCTTCCTGCAAACGTTTCATATTCTCCGGAACAGAATCCTTTTCATGTACCGTCCCCAGCCAGTACGGAACTCTGCAAAGATAGCCCATCTCATCACAGTGCAGGGAATTGCAGAAAGCACCTGTAAACTGGCACATTTCATTCAGCACAAAAGCTTCGAATTCCATTCCCATTTCCGGACTGATCCCATTTTTTCTCTCATTGGCTCTCTGTTCCGCAATAACGGACTGCATATCAGCAAACGTATTTTTCCGGTGAAAAATCACTCTTTTCAGCGGAAAACGCTGGAATGCTTTTACCATCTGACTGTTCACTTCCCCAGTCTCACCACTCAGATGAATTTCACAGAAAATTCCTATTTTTTTCAGATAAACAAGTAAAGCTGGATCCGCAATAATATAACTTTGGAATCCCAGCTTCATGCACCGCTCTATGATCGAAGCAATTTCCGGATACTGTTCAGGAAGATAATACAATGAATTAAAGGTCAGATGTACCGGTTTTTTATATTTTTCAACCATCCGGGAAAGAATCTCAAGTTCACTGTAAGCACCGAGCTGCACATTGTAGCAGAGCACTTCCCTGCGGTTCAGCGGCATCACTGTTCCATATTTTTCTGCCCAGAAAAACGGCACATACCCGCAGAAAAATTCATCTGCCCCTGCCCGGACAAAACGCTCATATTCATCTATGGAACCCAGGCCTGCTGTAATCTTCATATATTTCTCTCTTCTTTCTTTCGATTATATTATGTCACTTTAAAAATCACTCAACACAATCGATTGCATTTGCCTTAATATATATTCTGCTTTGCATTTCACGTCAACACCGCCTCTTACAAATTTATCACGATTCTGTCCGGTTTTACACCTTTTATATTTTTCCACATCTCCGGTGCTTCCAACAAAGTCTTATCCACACTCATCAGCGAGTTATACCTGCCAGCCATCTTCAGATGCTCCGGATACAGCAGCGCATATTTTTCACAGAAACCCGGACAGTGATCTGCAAGGTGCTGTTTTCCACGATCCCCAGTTGTACACAGAGCATATAGAGGACAATACTGTGAGGTATTGGTCTGATAAAAGGGCAGATGAAGACTATTTTTTCCTGGTGGAAATTCCTGTGGATAACCGCAAGCTTCCCATTCATACCTGTGGATATTGAACTCTTTTGCCAGAAATTCCCGATAGAAACCTGCATTGAGACTGTTATTTTCAAACAGACCAGTGTCCCCAGATTTGTACTTTATCCGCGGATCTTTTTTTCGCTTATTGAGAAGTGTCCCAAAAGTCGGACAGAGATATTGATATTTTCCATGAATTATCTGAGCCATCGCCCAGTCATTAACCACGATTTCCACATCTTCCCCATGATTCTGACACCAGTTATCCACTTTTTCCAGAAGCTTTTCAACAGAAGGAATCATAAATTCCCGGATATACGAAAACGCCAGCGTAATAGCCAGACCTTCCGAATACATCTTATCCATAATGCAAAAAAGCTGTTTTTCTTCCGGAAACAGATTATGACAAAACTGATTTCCAATGTAAAGCCGTCCCGGCATCCAGTCGGAAATCCAGCCGTGCTCAAGATGATTCTGCTGACGGTAAAATGCCATGAAATCTGTAAGAGAATTCGTTAAATACTGCTCATACATGAAAGTACCGTTCAGTTCTACGGCAAATTCCAGTTCTTTTTTCTTCGGGTCAGCTTCTGGTCCACATGGATTACTGTTCTTTGCATCGTTTCCTGCACATTCCCGTCTGCCCTCTGGCTCAGAGAGATTTTCAACATTTCCACCCTGCGAAAACCACAGCTTCTTCTGTTGCTCAAGACTCTCACAATGTATCTCATCCAGCTCAGACGGATAACCTGTCAGGGCTTTGGAAAGCTCGCCGTCATCTCCGGTCAGCTTCAGACGGATATAACGGCTGTATTCTCCGGCCAGACGCAGAACCTCATTTGCATAATCCTTCTGTTCCACCTTCACCAGGTATTCCCTGTAAAATATATTCGACTCTTTCCCATACCCACAACCGTTCTTTCCATCAACTTCCTCAAGCTTAAATTCCCGAATCTCCACTTTCCGATAACAGGAATTCTTCATATCATAAAAACAGATCCGAAATTGCTCCGGCTCAGGACATTCTTCTGCTATCCGAAATACAAATCCATCTTCGCCAATCTCTATTATCCGTATTTCCTTACTGTCCATAAAACCGGACAGCAATCCATAAGGTATCATGGATATCTTCATTAAAAAATTGTCTCCTCTGCGATGTTCATTCTGCTGTCTTCCATTATGCGTATTTTTTCCCAGTTACACAAGTCTGTTTTTTATATGTAAAAAAATGGTGACCGTCCAGACCTTTCCGGACATGATCACCATTTTTACTTTATAGCTTTACAGCCTGCTTTTTATCCAATTACTACACGATCAGCGGTCGGACGAAGCACGATTCCTGCCTCTGCATCTTCTGCGATCTCCGCGCCTTCAATCTTCTCTGCAGTATGTACATTTCTGAGAAGATATGTCATATTCGTATTCTTTCCGGTGCTTTCCAGAACCAGTTTTCCATCTTTACGTGCTGCCCTGATCTCCAGTGCTGCTTCGCCGTCCTTCTCCGGAACACTGCACTGTGCTTCTGCGCCCTCTTTCAGTTCATAAACCTGGATCTGTACGCCATCTGCATAGTCATAATCTGCAGTCTTTTCATTTGAACCGATCGCAAGAAGCGTATTTTCTCTTACATATACTGGCAGGGACATGAAATCATATGTCTCTTTATACCAGCGTCCGCCCTGTTTTACCTCTCCGCTCAGAAGATGAGTCCAGGTTCCATCCGGCAGATAATACTCTACGGTTCCATCCGCCGAAAAGATCGGTGCCACCAGAATACTGTCTCCAAGCATATACTGCATATCCAGATATTTTACTGCCGGATCCGTCTCAAATTCCATTACCATGGAACGCATAGACGGAATTCCGGTTTTGTGAGATTTCACAGCCATCTGATAGATATATGGCATCAGACGCAGCTTCAGTTTTGTAAATTTACGGCATACATCTACGGCTTCCTCATCAAATACCCACGGTACACGATAGCTCTCGGATCCATGAAGCCTGCTGTGTGTGGACAGAAGACCAAACTGCAGCCATCTCTTATATACATCCGGACTTGCTGTTTTTTCAAAACCTCCGATATCATGGCTCCAGAATGAAAAACCGGACATAGTAAAGGACAGGCCACCTCGCAGGCTTTCTGCCATGGAAATATAAGATGCAGAGCTGTCACCGCCCCAGTGTACCGGGAACTGCTGACCGCCTACTGTTGCACTTCTTGCAAAAAGAACTGCCTCTCCCTCTCCTCTTTCTTCTTTCAGAAGATTGAACACAGCCTCATTGTAAAGCTTCGTGTAATAGTTATGCATGCACCATGGATCTGATCCGTCATGATAAACTACATCTACAGGAATTCTCTCACCGAAATCTGTCTTAAAGCAGTCAACCCCCATATCAAGAAGGGTTTTCAGCTTTGCAACATACCAGCTTTTTGCCTCCGGATTGGTAAAATCTACCAGTCCCATTCCCGGCTGCCAGTTGTCGACCTGTTTCACGCCCATTCCGTCTGCACGTTTAAGAAGATAGCCCTTCTCCACTCCTTCACGGAAAAATGCAGTTCCCTGTGCAATATACGGATTGATCCATACACAGATCTTCAGTCCTTTTTCTTTATAACGCTTTAGCATTCCTTTTACATCCGGAAAAATACGGTCATCCCACTCAAAATCGCACCAATGGAATTCTTTCATCCAGAAGCAGTCAAAATGGAATACTTCCAGAGGAAGATCTCTTTCTGCCATTCCATTGATAAAGGAGCTCGTTGTCTCTTCATCATAGTTGGTCTTAAAGGAAGTTGTCAGCCACAGACCAAAGGACCATTTCGGCGGAAGTGCCGGTTTTCCGGTAAGGTCTGTATAAGTACGGATCACATCTTTCATAGTATCTCCGCAGATCACTTCATAGCGGATTTCTTCACCTTTTACTGAAAATCCGACATACTCGACTTTTTCACTTGCAACCTCAAAGGATACATTATCTGTATGATCTACCAGAACACCATAATTCTTGTTTGTCATATAAAACGGAATGTTTTTGTAGGAAATCTGGGAAGCTGTTCCTCCATCCTCGTTCCAGCAGTCTACGACCTGACCGTTTTTTACAAATGCAGAAAATCTTTCACCAAGTCCGTAAACACATTCGCCCGGATCCAGGGACAGCTCTGTTGCCATATATGGTGTGAAATCTGCTGCCATATAATTCTCCAACGGGAATTTGGTCTGATACTTTTTATCATACTGCATATAGCCCAGATTGCGGTATCCACAGGTTGTCAGGACTTTACCGTCTGCCTTATAAGTGATAAGAAAATGCTCTCTGTCTATGCATACCTGCATTCTTCCTGCAGTCATAACTGCTTCTTTTTCATTGATCTGCACATCAACATCCTGCATATCCCTGTTCAGATCAAAACGTGGCTCTTTTTTTTCATAGCCTTCGAAATGCCAGCTTCTCACGCTGATCACATCTTTGCGGATCGCTGTAAATTCTGTTGTGATCGTTCCTACGTCCAATGCACCTGCACGATCTGTTATCATATGAAATGGTGATACCATACGCATTCCGTGAGGAATTTTTTCTACAGTAAATGCCTGCATTGCATGAGAAGCATTTGCACGTTCGCTTTTTTCCCAGTATCCTTCTGTAAATTTCATCGCCCTGCTCCTTTTTTATGTTTTATAGCTTTTAATCGGTTTCATGATTTACATTATTCATCGTGAGCTTTATTATATCAGATATTTTTTTATCTGATCAGGCGTTAAATCTACAAATTATAGGTATATTTCCGACTTTTTATCAATACAGGCATTCTCGCTTCTTCGCCGGCAGTTTTCAGATAAGTTTGCGGGTCTTTATCATGAGTTTTTTATCGGCTGCGTTCTTTCGAGCCTGGGTCGGCGTACACTGATACCGTTCTCTGAACCAGCGCATTGCGACCTTATAATTGCTGCATCCATGGCGCAGAAATATCTCGTTCACATAGTCCTCTGTGTTCAGCAGATCCCTGTAAATATGATCCATCCGTATCTCATAAAGATATTCCGTTGCAGTAAAACCGATCTGCTTTTTCAGCATCCTTGAAAGATAATCGGCATTATATCCAAAATGACCGGCTGTTTCCTGTACAGTCACATGCCGGTCATGATTTTGATCCAGATAACGCAGAATGCTTTTGATCTGTTCTCTGTTTTTGTTATTTCGGACTGCTTCCTTTCCCGGTGTCTTCTCAGAATAGGAATGAAGCAGCATGTAGAGAAGATCATACAGAAGACTGTTAAATTTCAGAAGATACCCCTCCGGCTGGATCTCATATACAATGTACATGTCATAACAGATTTTTTTCAGTCTGTCCAGCCTCGTTATCTCTGCTTCTCTCACAGGATGTGAGTCTGCACGGAAACGTATGGACGCATACTCCGGAATAAATTTCTCCAGAAGCGGGTCCGGAATCTGCAGAACCAGAGCTTTATTTTTTTTGCTACGGAAAGAATGAATCTCTCCGGAGTTGATAATGCTGATATCTCCCGCCCGTACCTCTTCTTCTGTCTCCTCACATTTTACCTGCATATCTCCTTCCAGCATGTAAATGATCTCAAGACTGCTGTGCCAGTGCGGTCCTACGTAACCACCTTCATCTACGGAAAGATAAAAGCGGATATCAATGTCTTTATTGCTGGATATGATCTCATGCTGCGCTCTATGATCTGTCATTTTTTATTTTACTTCTACTAATTCAATACGGAAATTCAGCTCTTTACCAGCCATCTCATGGTTGGCATCAAAGGTGATCGTTTTTTCATCCTTGGCTGCTACTTTTACAGGGAACGGCTGACCATACTGGTTGGACAGATATACCTGCTGTCCTACTGTAAGATCCTCAGAGCCCGGAAGCTGCTCAATGTCAAGCGTAAAGATTGCGGTCGGATCCGGCATACCATAAGCCTCCTCCGGCATCAGATGTACATCTACTACCTGACCGACTTCCATGTTTGCAACTGCAGCATCAAAGCCTTTGATCATCTGTCCTGCTCCACAGATGAATTCCAGTGGCTGTCCACGGTCATAGGAAGAATCAAACTGTGTTCCATCATTGAAGGTTCCTCTGTAATGAGTGCGGCATGTTTTTCCAACATTTGGTCCTGTGATCGCAGGTTTTGAGCCGCATCCGCCACAACCGCTGCCACAGGAATGACCCTCTTCATGTCCTCCGCAGGAGTGACCTTCCTCGTGGTTTCCGCAGGAATGACCTTCTTCGTGATGATGATCACAGTTTACTCCTGTAGATTCCAGTTCGCCCTTAAGATAGGCCTCTACTGCTGCGTCTGCATCGCCCTGTGCACCGGAGCATAATTCAATTCCGGCCTCTGCAAGTGCCGCCTGTGCACCTCCGCCGATTCCACCACAGATAAGAACCTGAATCCCCCGCTCTGCAAGAAGCCCGGCCAATGCTCCATGACCTGTTCCATTAGATCCGATCACTTCGCTGGAAACAATCTTATTGTCCTTCACTTCGTAAACCTTGAAAAACTCTGTTTTTCCAAAGTGCTGGAAAATACTTCCGTTATCGTATGTTGCTGCAATTTTCATTTGTAAAATCCTCCCATTTATTAAATATATGTCCCATTAGTATAACGTGATAAGACAGTAAAAGCAAGGCTATCTCTCCAGCAGATTTACAAATCAAAAAGGACATTTCTCCAGCGTCCTGTCTCTGTAGAGAAATGTCCTGATAAACTTTTATTTATTTCATAAAACCAATCTGCTTCATCCATCCCAAAGACAGATTCAACCACGTTGCTCCCTGTTCATTCACCTGACTATGATCTGGCATGGAATCTGTCCGCTCATCACCTAAAGCAAATCCATGCTCTCCTTTCTGATAAATGTGCAGCTCATATGGAACATGATATTTCTGGAGTTCCGTTACATACTTCAGCAAATTTTCAACCGGAACAAAAGTATCTTCTGTTGTATGCCAGATAAACGTCTGTGGAACATCCTTGTTTACCTGATACACAGGTGAAACTGTCTTCAGACGTTCTTCTGTTACCTCGTTTCCAAGCATGGCGCGATTCACCCAGGTATTAATTGCAGATCTTTCTGAAGCTTTTACACAGTTAAGCATAGGATATGCCAGAACTGCAATGTTCGGTTTCATCATTTCTGCTGAATATCCCGTTTCCTTTTCAAGCCATTCTTTTTTTCCAGAATACAGAAAGCTGACCGGCCAGATTTCCACCAGCTGAAAAACCAATAATACCAATTCTGTCGGAAACCCACATATAAGCTCCTCCAGGTATAATAACCATTGCAGGGTATTTCTTATCCGGTGCCATCTCATCACTTGGTTCATGCAGATAAAATACTGCTTCAGCACCATTTTCACCTATCTTTTCTGTAAAATGCTTCATTATTTATCCCTCATTTTTATTGCTGTTTTCGCAAAACGACCAAAGCATCCTCATAGCAGGAAAGAAGCCGAAGTTTTGTTGTATCTTCCTTCCACTGTCCCTGGTATTTTTTCCTTGTCTGAAGATCTATTACTTCTACCGTATATTTTTCTTTATCAATTCCCAGCACAGATACATCCAGTTCTACATTCGTAGGCACATAAATCACATATTTATCAGCATCATGTGCACAGCGGATTTCTTCCATATCATTTAATATCACATCATAATCTGGAATGCAGTCTTCCGGAAAAAATTCCTCAAAGCTCTCTTTCAGGTAATGCATATCATCAGCACCTTTAAAATGCAATGCATTATGCCAGTCAAATGGTAACGCAAAGCCTGCTCCTTTTCGGATAAAAGAATCAAAACTCTGACCATGATGGTGCCAGCTCCACACTCCATGTGCTCCGTAGGTCACTCCTGCAGTTGCTCCGGAAAGTACAGACTGCCATGCCGCTCTTCTTACATCACGGTTCGTGAAACGGATTTTTCCCGGTGCTGCAATCTGCTCATAGCAAGGTTCTGTGTTGATTATTGGCTTTGAGTATCCTTCCCCACGCATTGCTTTCGGAATATCATATGCAAAATGCTGTCCCGGAATAAAATGTCCGGACTGGTATGTAAAGAAATCTGCTTTTTCTTTAAGCTCCTCCGGAATTTCCCTGCTTTCACCACAGATATGAAATGTATATAATGCATCCTGATCCACTGATTTGGCTACATCAAATACTTTTTTATAATATTTCACTGTTTCTTCTTCCGGAAAATCCGTATCGCCACTTATGAAATAAATCGGCTCATACTTCTTAAATCTTTTTACTGCATATGCTGTATAATTTTCAAGATACTCATACGGAAAAAGATTGTTATTCGTAAACTTGGATTCCCATGTACCAGGTACATAATTTCCCCATAACAGTACAAGAACCGGTGTCATTCCATACTCTTTAAGCACCTTCAGTTTTTCTTCTGCTGCATCAAAATATTTTTCATTGATCGTAGAATAGTCAAATTCAAAATGTGCACCTCTCCATTCCCCTTCTTTTTTTATCGGAAATGGATACAGGTTCAGTTCATCACCACTCGAATCCCACTGTTTCAGAATATTAATCTGAATACAGTTAAATCCCTGCTTATTCCGGTAATCCACATAATATCTCCAGTCATCCATGGAAATATTGGTAAATGCGCTCCAGCAGGTATCTGCGAAATAGAAGAATGGTTTTCCATCTTTATAGATCCTGTCATTTTTCACCTGAAACATACTTATTTATCCTTTCTCTTTGCTGATACAACAGTAAGAACTATGATAACGATTATGGACATTACAACATACATCCATCCTGCATTTCTCATAGCTGTATCCGGTGCACTTCCCATATATCCTGCAATAAATGGTGCACAGAACGCACCAAGGTTAGAGCCTACCATTGGAATTGCATTATATAATGTCGCATTTTTAGGTGTGATAACAGTACTTACTGTCATAAAGATCAAAGAAACTGTCATTCCACCAGCAAGTCCAAATACAACGGCCATCAAACCAATCAGCATTTTGCTGCTCACTACACCGATTACCAGCAGAGGAAGACCTCTCAATAAGATTGTTACAGGAAGCATTTTTGTTCCGAAATGTTTATAGCAATATCCAAAAAGCATTCCACCGAACATCTGGGATAATGTGAAGATACTGGCAACAACACTTGCCTCTGATGCAGTTCCGATATTTTTTGCAACAAAGATCTGTGCAAGCTTTGTACCAAAAATAGTTGCGCCTACAAGGAAAAAGAAGAATAATACTGCCAGTGCAAGCACCGTACCAAGTCCTGCAAATTTGCCGGTTCCATCTGCTTCTTTTGCTGTTGCTTTCTTTTCTTCTTTCTGAACAAAAATTCCATATTTTTCCGGTTCAGGAACAAAGAAAATGAACAGTAATAAAGTAGGTATAAACAGTATATATACAAGATAGGACATATGCCAGCTGATCTTAAGAAGCTGACCTGCTGCCATTGTCATAAGAGAAGTTCCGATTCCGCCGGCAGCTGTTCTCCAGCCCATATATTTTGCCAGCTCATTACCTTTAAAGAATGCACTCAGAAGACTTGCTGCAAGAGCATTGGAAAGTCCGATACCAACTCCAAGTACTGCACGTGATCCCAGTACTACATAAAAATTAGTTGAAAATACAGGTACGATTGAAGATACAGCTGCAATTATAATACCAAGTAATGCAGTCTGTTTCTGTCCAATTTTGTTTACAAGAAATCCACTGACTAATACAAAAATCGTAACAAACAGATTTACAATCGTTGTTATAGATTCAATCAGTGAAAGCGCATGCCCGCTAAATGCTTCTGTCATAGCCGGTATTGTTGAGTTGACTACGGATGGTGCCTGGTCCAGTACACCTAAAAGCAGAATCGCCGTAAGAAGCATGATCTTACGATATTTCGACCGCTGATACAAAGGTGTTTCCTGTACGTTTGTCGATGATTTCATTCTCAATCCCTCTCTTTCGTTTTTATATGTAAATCGTCACACATCAATTGACGTTTTGCATAAATCTTTGTCTGCACTGCTGGTTCCGATATAAATCTCATAATTCATATGTTCCAGTTCAAATTCTCCAGTGTTTTCATTGTACCATTTTAGTTCTTCTATCGGGCAGGATATCGTTACAATTCTTCTCTCACCCGGTTCCAGCCATACTCTTTTAAAGCCTTTTAATGCTTTGATGTCTCTTTTTATTTTTGAATTTTTAAATCCAACATAGAGTTGAAGTACCTCACTTCCTGCTCTGTGTCCACTGTTTTTTATCTCCGCACACACACAGATCTGGTCTTTTTCTTTCCAAACCTGTGGTTTTTCTACTTCAAACTGTGTATAGCTTAATCCAAACCCAAATGGTACTGCCGGAATATGGTTTTCCTTTTCCAGTTTTCTGTATCCATGAAAATAATCATATTTCTGATGCTCCGTATTCCAGTCTATTTCTGTCAGATGTTCTTCTTTCTGTGGAATTGTAAACGGAAGTTTTCCACCGGGATTTATATCTCCGAACAAAATTTCAGCTACAGCCTGTCCGCCCTTCATTCCCGGATAATATCCAAAAAGAATCGCATTTACTTTATCACTCCAGGAATCCAGCATAATCGTATTTCCTCCGATCAGAACAACTGCTGACCTTATATTTTCCGGTCCAACCTCTGTAATCAGCTCCTGTTCTTCGCTGTGAATGCTCAAACCATTTCTTCTGTCGCCTCCAACACCTCCGGTAAAAACATCTTCCTTATCCTGTGCTACGAATTCCCCTTCATCACGATAATCATATCCGGCAACAAATATTACTGCATCTGCCTCTCTCGCCATTTTTTTACTGTGCTTAATATTTTTTCCGGGGTAATAAATTACTTCTGTGTCAGGACAATTTTTAATAAGCCCCTCAAGTATTGTCACAACATGCTTCGGATAGACCTGACTGGTTCCTCTGTCACCAGTATTTTCTTTATTTGCAAGTCTTCCTAAAACCAGAAGTTTATGTGTATCCTTTTTGTTTAAAGGCAATACATTTTCATTATTTTTTATAAGTGTAATTCCCTCTCTTGCCGCTTCCAGTGCCAGTTCTACATGTTCTCTGCATCCAATTTTTCTTCTGTCTGCTTTACTTTGTCCGTCAGTAAAAGCCAACACAGTTCTTACGATTCTCAATGCAGCATCATCAATCACAGATTCCGATACTTTTCCTGCTTTCACGGCTTTCACAAGATTTTCTCCAAAATATTTTGTATTCGGCATTTCCATTGTCTGTCCACCATTCACCGACTCGACTGTATCTTTTACACCCCACACAAAATCGCTCATTATGAATCCATCAAAATCCCACTCTTTTTTCAGAATCTGATTCAGAAGGTATTCATTATGTCCACAGATCTTACCCTGATAGGAATTATACGCGCTCATAACGCACGCAGCCCCCGCATCAACAGCCTTCTTAAAATGTGGAAGAAAAACTTCTCTTTCTGTCCTTTTATCTGCTGTAATATCAACCGTGAACCTTGCATTTTCCATCTGATTAAAGGCAAAATGCTTCACACATGCCATTACGCCCTTTTTCTGTACGCCCCTTACAAGTGCAGCTCCCATTTCTCCCAGCTGAAAAGAGTCTTCCCCATATGTTTCCTGGCTTCGTCCCCAACCTGGATTATATGGAAGGTTTATACACACACCTCCAAAAAGATTACCGCCATAGGCAAGTACCTCTTCTCCAATTGCTTCTCCAATTCTTTCTTCCAGTTCTGTATCAAATGTTGCGCCTCTTAACATCGACACCGGAAATGCAGTACTTCTTCCATTGCCACAAACCACACCTCTCGGTCCATCAACAAACAAAACCGGAGAAACATGCTTTTTTGCAATTCCTCCTGCCGGATACGGAAACTGATTATAATGTTCCTGTGTTCTTTTCTTTATTGCTCCACGAACTTCTTCGAATGTCATTGTTCCACTCATCAAAGACACCTTTTCTTCCAAAGTAAGTGACTCCACTATGGATTGGGCCTTTTCCGTATATTGCATTCGCTGTGTTTTCGTGCTTCCTGGCATTTTCATTCCTCCTGCCTGTCTAATTCTTATTAAGCAGCCCTCTTAACAGTCTCTGTGTTTCCTGTCTGTCAAATGAAAGATACCCCTGCTTTTTCTTTTTATCTCCACGCTGTCTGGAAATTTTATTTCTGTATTCAGCCGGAGTCATCATTGTCTCTTTTTTAAATATACGATAAAATGTTTTTTCTGAGCCAAATCCGCAACAGTCAATAATATAATCAACCGGCTTATCTGTTTCCGATAAATAATGTTTTGCCATAGTTACTCTCTGTATATCCAGAACTTCTTTTGCAGATATTCCTATATGCTTTTTTAAATATCGGAGCATTGTTTTCTGACTTACGCCTAATTCTTTTACCGCATTTTGAAGAACCTCTTCCATTTGAAGATGCTCCTTAATATAATCGAAGAATTTCATTACCAGATCCATTTCATTTTCTGAAGCCTGTACATTCGAGTGAATAACATATTCCACATATTCAATCAGATCAGCTATCAATGTATAAATTTCTGCTCTGCCACGAAAATACCCATTTTCCTGATCATCCAGCGTTTCGTATGCAATCATTGCAACTCTTTCTGCAAACTCCTCATAGGGTTTATATGGTTCTAACTCATTTCGTACACTGTCCAGATAAAAGTACCGGATGCTCCCTGTATCTTTTCCATTCTCCTGAAATAGCACAGGATCCAGCTGTATGAATACACACAAATTATCTTCTTCACTCTGCACACTATGAACCACCCTTGAATTGATAAGTACAATTTCATTTTCATGATATACTGTAGGTTCAGAATCATAAATGATCTTAATACTGCCTTTCAGAACAAGGCAGATTTCATATTCATAGTGCCAGTGAAACTGGCTGTTTCCTATATGTGTAACAAAAACATTAGCCGGATATTTCTTATCATAATCTACTGTTTCGAAAATGTATGAGCTCATTTTTTCTCCTTTACGTTTTCCCCGATTACAGGAATCAGTATAGCATTTTAATGCTTTATTCCCTGTCATATAAAGATAACACATCTGTCACATAAGGACATCTTGTTTATATTGTATATTTATTCTTTTTTCATTATAATTATTTTGTATATATTGCATATATTTTACTTTGCTTTTTTGTGCAATAATTATACCCTTACTTTTATCCCTATAAAACCATCTTATTATCCAAAATATTTTCCCAATATAATAAAAGAACAGTTTTCCGAAATTCTTTCCGAAAAACTCTTTCCGGGATGCTTTCCGTTCCGTCTGTTTTTCAAAAATCCTCTGAACCGAATTTTGTGAAAATAAAAAAGCCGACACATTTCAGAACTTTTCTTTAAAGTTCCAATCGTATCGGCTCAATTCATTTGACCTTTTGGTTAATCAGCGGTATAACTTCGCACCAGCCGGAATGTGGTTATCAACCATCAGAAGATGAAGTTTTTCTTCTCCCTCTTCCTCATGGATTGCAGATAACAGCATACCACAGGAATCAATTCCCATCATAGCTCTTGACGGCAGGTTTGTGATAGCGACCAGTGTTTTGCCTACCAGTTCTTCTGGCTCGTAATAAGCGTGAATACCGCTTAAAATGGTACGATCTGTGCCTGTTCCGTCATCCAGAGTAAACTGAAGAAGCTTCTTGGATTTCTTAACAGCTTCACATGCTTTTACCTTTACAGCTCTGAAATCAGACTTGCTGAAAGTATCGAAATCTACAAATTCTTCGAATAAAGGCTCAACTTTTACCTTGGAGAAATCGATCACTTCTTCTTTCTCCGGTGCTGCTTCAGAAGTGCTGTTTGTTGCCTTAGAAGCTTTCTTATCAGCATCCAGGGACTTCATTGTAGGGATTGTCAGAATATCTCTTTATATATCCCTACTCGCTCCCACAAATGCCTGTTTTTCTGTACTTTTTAAATTTGTCAAGCTTACACACTTCTTTATATTTCTATAATATTTTTTATGGATTGGTACAAAATTGGTACATGATTGGTACAAGACCACTTCACCTATTTTCGTGTAATAGCCTCTCGTACCTGCTCAGCAGACAGCAATGTGGTTTCTGCAATTTTATCCAGCTCATGCTCTCCGTTCTTCCACATATTCCATGCAATTTTTTTACTTCTGGCTACTTCTGCATCATCACGTTCTCTATCTACAATTACCTGCATCGTCTTGCACATATCAGTCTCTCCTTAAACGGCAACTGGATTACTTTCGGCTTCCTCATAATACCTGTCAGCTATATATTCTGCCGATTCTGCCCACAATCCATTTTCTGTTTCCTGCAATGTCTTATACGTTTCGGACTTATAAAATTTCAATGCTGCCTCTTCAAAGCTGATATGAAAATGTTGTTGCAATAATTTTAATACATCCCTGATTTGTATACACACATTCATAGTGATATCTTTTCCATTAAAACTATAAATCATTTCTGGCATAGGAAGTCCTCCTTATCAACTGTAAATACTGTAATGCTTTTTCTGTATGAAATGACACCTGATTATTTACTTTATTATACCGTAATCTTTCCACTGCTTCTGATGCTGTCAAAATATTTGCTATATACAACTGAACAGTCTCCATTGTATTATCATCTGCAACTGGACCAATTACTACATCATAATTGTGCTGTAATCCACCTTTACTTCTATTTTCTTTAATAAATTCCAGCCACTCTTCACTCAAGGCATCAAATCTTTTCACATTTAATACAGAATTTTCTTCAAACAAATATTCATAAACGAAATACTTCTTCTTTTTTTCTCTTAATGAAAGTCTATATCCCCATTCTTTTGACTGTGATTGTAAAATCGTAGTATAAAAACCTTTTCCAAAATCTCTTCTATTATGAGACTTATTAAGATCTATATTTTCAAATTCATAGCAGCTTCCATGATAAACTACCAATTCCTTTGAACCTTCCATGATAATTTTCTCTACATACTCAAATACTTCTTCAAAACTTATTTGATGAAGGTATTCATGCTGAATCATCATCTTTTCAAAAACTTGATTTTCATGAAATAACTCAACCACATCATTTCCTGAAACGTGGTATTTTCTGGCATATGCTTCCATTGCCTGAACAGCTAACATTTCACAATCTGTCTGCACGCTCATTCTTTTATTACTCCTATTTTTATGAAAATATTCCGCCTTTTTCCTATACATTCATTATAATCGTATTGTCCATAAATACGCAATGAGAATTTTTCGACAAACCAAAGAAGAGGATTACGCATCCTCTTCCTGCCTGTTTTTCCATTCCTGCTTCTTTTCTTTCAGTTTTTTCTGGAAATCATCAAACTCTGCCTGTTTCAGTTCTTTTGTTACCGTCGTATATATATCCAGTGTCACATCGCTTCTGCTATGACCGCACAGGTTCTGGATCACTTTAATATTTACTCCTGCTTCTACCAGGCGTGTTGTAAACGTATGTCTGAGTGAGTGACAAGTAAAATTTGGAAGTAAGACGAGATTCTTTTTCTCTTTCAGAAACTGTTTATCATTACAATCTCTTATAATTCGTCGTAATGGATATTATCAATGGTAGCTATCTTTAACCCTCTTGTATCTGCAAGCATATTATAAAAAGCCTTTATATCAGATCGTTTTAATTTCGTCACCGGAAGCATTCCAATATTATCAGCGACAAACTGTTCATACATATAACAGTAATTGGAGAAAGTATTCTCCTTAAGATTTCTCTTCAACCCTCTCCACAGCTCATACAAATTATTTAATGTCACATTCTTAGCATCTGCCCGAATCCCATCTGATACGTCCCTTTGGATTTCGTTTTCTTTCTCACGTAATTCTTCCAATGTTCCTGCTGTTACACTGTTTCTTTTCCCCGATCTGGAAGTCCAGCGGTATGTATAATATCCATCTGCTCTCTCAGATTCTCCTGTACGAAGCAGACGATGCTTCGAATCGTATCTTTTTGCCATCTGACTTTTCTCCTTTCATAAAAGGAACTGTAGAAAATCGCTTCTACAGTTCCCATACCATCACGGAATCAAATTGAATACGCCTGGTCCTATGTCAAGATTTAGTACAAGTTAAAATGAGAAAATTCTCCCCATTTTAACCTGCCAGAAGCTCAGCCTCAGTGTGTGTTCTTTCATACACTCGTTCGAATTCGTTTGGCGACATATAGTTGCAATGGCTATGAATTCGTTTCGTATTGTAGAAAGCTTCCAGATATTCAAAAATCAACTGGTATGCCTGCTTATAATCGCGAATTTTAAAACGATTGAGCCATTCACGTTTGATAATAGAATGAAAGGATTCAATACA
>NZ_JBBMEJ010000017.1:0-82119 GCF_040096615.1 Blautia aquisgranensis | reverse complement strand
GCATGTTTCTATTGTACCATGCTTATGTGTATTTGGAATTTCTCATTTTGGCTTGTACTATTTATATTCTAGCAACAGTACCAGTAACGAAGGAATTATGAACATCGTCAAGCCGTGTCTAAGCCTTGTCCCCTTTGCTCTGATTTTGTCGGAACGCCGTTTCAAAACAGCAGGAAAATATCTGGTGCTATATGCGGTTTGCTTTATACTGGAACGGATTGCCCTTACGAGTTTGAGCGGATTACTCTCGTTCATCGTGCTGGCAGTGACATCTATCATGACGCGGTTTGCGCCCGGCATTATGACAGGTGCCTATCTGATCTCATCCACTTCGATCAGTGAGTTTATCGGCGCAATGGAGCGTATGCACATCACGGAAAAAATCGTGATTCCAATGTCTGTCATTTTTCGCTTTTTCCCAACCATCAGCGAAGAATATCAGGCCATCCGGGATGCAATGAAAATGCGGGGCATACGATTCGGCGGGAAAAATCCTTTCCTGATGTTGGAATATCGCCTTGTTCCTTTGATGGTGTCCGTTGTGAAGATTGGTGATGAACTTTCTGCTGCTGCGTTGACACGGGGGCTTGGAGCCCCCGTTAAACGTACAAACGTGTGCCAGATCGGTTTCCATGTTCAAGATTTGATTGCGATTCTGTTTTGCGTTATCTGTTTTGCCTTGTTTTTGTTTCAGCAGCAGATTTCTTTTTGACGGGAGGGGGTGAACCTATGATACGGATTGACCATGTGACCTTCTCTTATGGAGAAGAAAACGAGAACGCTGGTGGAGTCCATGATATAAATCTGACCGTAGAGGACGGTCAATGCGTCGTACTTTGCGGCGAAAGCGGCAGTGGAAAAACGACAATTACCAGGCTGATCAACGGTCTGATTCCCCATTACTATGAAGGAAAAATGAATGGAGAAGTGTGGGTAAATGGGGCAAAGGTTTCGGAACAGCCCCTTTATGATACCGCGAAAACGGTTGGCAGCGTGTTTCAAAACCCCCGCTCACAATTTTTCAATGTGGACACAACCAGCGAAATCACATTCGGGTGTGAAAATCTCGGCCAGCCGGAGCAAAGTATTCGGGAACGATTAGATAAGACCATCCGGGATTTCCGCCTGGAGAAATTGATGGGACGCAATATCTTTCATCTCTCCGGCGGGGAAAAGCAAAAAATTGCCTGTGCCGGGGTATCCATCATGGAGCCGGATGTGCTGGTTATGGATGAGCCGTCATCCAACCTGGATGCTTCCTCTATCCTGGATCTGAGAGCAATACTTGCGTTTTGGAAGTCGCAGGGGAAAACAATTATAGTGTCAGAGCATCGGCTCTACTATCTGCGCGGTCTTGCGGATCGTTTTATCTATATTACCGGCGGAAAGGTGGAAAAAGATTACTCCGCAGCGGAGTTTGAGAGCCTGACGGAGCAACAGAGAGCCAAGTTGGGGCTGCGTACCTTTATTCTTGAAGATTTGTTGCCGCCGAAAGCATTGCCCCAGGCCGGTCAGCAAATGGAACTTCGCAATTTCTGCTTTGCCTACAAAAACGAACCGGAAACGCTGCACATCCGGGAAAGTAAAATCCCCGCAAATCGTATTGTCGGGATCATCGGGAATAATGGAGCTGGAAAGTCCACCTTCTCCCGGTGTTTCTGCGGCCTTGAAAAGCGCTGCGGTGAGGTGATCTGGAACGGCAGAACTTATCGGCCTAAAGACAGACTAAATACCTGCTACATGGTGATGCAGGAAGTCAATCACCAGCTTTTTACGGAAACTGTGCTGGATGAAGTCCTGATCAGTATGGAGGAGGAAAATCAGGAGTGGGCTGAGGAAATCCTTGCCGAGTTAGATTTGACAGATTTCAAAGACAGACACCCTATGTCCCTCTCCGGCGGTCAGAAACAGCGGGTAGCGATTGCCTCAGCAATCGCGTCTAAACGCTCTATTTTATTTTTTGATGAACCGACCAGCGGCCTTGATTATAAGCACATGAAAGAGGTTGCAAATGTCCTGCGACAAGTCAGGAACACGGGTATTACCGTGTATGTCATTACTCATGACCTTGAGTTGATATTAGACTGTTGTACGGATATTGTCCATTTTGAAGATGGTTCTATCATCGACCAATTTCCAATGGATGCGGATGGACTTGAAAAAATTAGAAACTATTTCATAAAGGGGGTATCTGTAAAGTGAAAGAAGAAAAGAAGGAGTCACCCATAGGCGTCTTATGGGGATGGGGCAAACCTTATCATGGAAAATTCATCGGCAGTATTATTCTTGCGGTATTAGGCGTGGCCTGCCAGATGGTGCCCTATTTCTGCGTGGCGCATATTGTCACAATGATGTTGTCTGGGGAACAGAATTTTTCCCGCTATGTGACCGCTGGTATTATTGCACTGTGCGGCTACTTTGGGAAGGTGCTGTTTTCCTGTCTTTCTACAACGATTTCCCACACAGCAACCTATTACACGCTGCGCGATCTGCGGGAGAACATTACCGAGAAACTTGCCCGTGTGCCAATGGGAACGATTTTGGATACGCCCTCTGGACAGTATAAAACGACGATTGTTGACCGGGTGGAGGGAATGGAGCCGACCTTTGCACACCTGATCCCGGAAATGACCGCAAATGTGCTGGTTCCCATTGTGATTGTCGTGTACCTGCTTATTCTGGACTGGCGTATGGCGCTTTTGTCCCTTGTCACTCTCGTGGTGGGCCTTGCGGTTATGTCCGCCGGTATGAAAAACTATCCCGTCAAGTGGGAGGGCGCAGTCAAGGCGGGCAAGCAGATGGCAGACGCCATCGTGGAATATATCGGAGGCATTGAGGTGGTGAAAGCGTTCAGCCAATCCGCCGGTTCCTACAAAAAATATTCTGACTCGGTGAATTATAACGCCAACTACTATGTGGACTGGATGCGGGAAAACCAGAAAACCATGAGCGCCTACAACGCCATCCTGCCCTCAGTGCTGATTTGCGTGCTGCCCTGCGGCTTCGCGTTCTGGCTCTCCGGCAGTCTGGAGCTTTCCACCTTCCTGTCCATTGTGATTTTCTCGCTGGGGCTGATCGGGCCGATTATTGCGGCCTTTACCTTTACGGACGATTTGGCCGTACTGGGGACAAATGTGGAAGAAATCAGCCAGCTTCTGAACGCCGAAGAACTGAACCATAAAGAAACGCCGATCAAGCTGGAAGATACCGGCATTTCTCTTAGGTCTGTGTCGTTTTCCTATGACGGGACAACAGAGGTTTTGCATGATGTGAATCTCACCATCCACCCCGGAACCATGACCGCCCTTGTAGGTCCGTCCGGCTCCGGCAAGTCTACGGTGGCGAAGCTGATTGCCGGGTATTGGGATGTTACATCCGGTAGCATTACCCTCGGCGGCCATGAGCTGAAGGATATACCGCTGTCTGAAATTGCAGATCAGATTTCCTATGTGTCCCAGGACAATTACCTGTTTAACCGCAGTATCCGGGAGAATATTCGCATGGGAAGGCCCGATGCTACGGACGCAGAGGTGGAACAGGCCGCCAAACAAAGCGGCTGCGACGCCTTTATCCGCAAGCTGGACAATGGCTATGATACGGTTGTCGGCAGCGCCGGTTCCCACCTTTCTGGCGGGGAGCGCCAGCGGATCGCCATCGCCCGCGCCATGCTGAAAAATGCGCCGGTTGTCATTTTGGACGAGGCAACAGCCTACATCGACCCCGAAAATGAGGCGCTGGTACAGAAAGCCATTTCCGCTTTGACTGTCGGCAAGACCCTGATTGTGATCGCACACCGGCTGTCTACCATTGTTGGCGCGGACAACATTGTTGTGGTGAAGGATGGAACCATCCACGCACAGGGTACGCATGAGAAGCTGCTGGAAACCTGCCCTCTCTACCGGGATATGTGGCAGGCGCATATCGGTGCGAAAGACCAGATGTAAGGGGGTGTTGTCAGATGTATGGAACATTGAAAAAAATTTTTGCTTTTGCAGGCAGTAAAAAGGGACTTCTGAAAAAATCCCTGTTATTTTCATTCCTGTCCGGGCTGTTTTCAGCCATGCAGTTTGCCGCCCTCTTTGTGGTGATCGGCGCGCTGGTATCTGACGACCGGAACGGAAAGTTTATCTGGCTTTCGCTGGGGATTATGGCCGTTTCCCTTCTTGGGCGTATCATTACGACCTATTTCTCCACGATGGAGCAGACAGAAACCGGCTATTGCATGGTAGCGGAAAAGCGTATCCACATCGGAGATCGGCTGCGCTATATCCCGATGGGATACTTCAACAAGAATAGTATCGGGAACATTACCGCCATTGTCACAACGACTTTGGGCGATGTGGAGAACTCGGCAGCCCGTGTCCTGGTGTCGGTGCTGGGCGGATTTTTTAACTCGGTTGCCCTTGTCATCGTCCTGCTGATATTCGACTGGCGGATTGGGCTTGTAGCCGCTGCCGGTGTCCTGATTTACCTTGCGGCGGCGGAACTGGCGCTTCGCAAATCTGCCGCGCTCAGCGGGGTACGCCAGCACACACAGGAGTCCCTTGTGGAGTCCGTATTGGAGTACATTCAGGGTATGGGGATTGTCAAAGCATTTGGACTGGAACGGGACAGCACGCAGTCTATCGGCAGTGCAATTAAGGCGAGCTGCCGGGATAACCTGAAATTGACAAAGGCCAGCGTTCCCTATGACGCTATCAAACAGGCCGTTATTCGGGTGTTCAGCGCCCTGCTACTTTTGGCCTCAGTCTGGTTCTGGCTGGACGGCTCCTTGCCGCTGGCCTACGGCCTGATTTTGGTGATTGCTTCTTTCATGGTGTTCAACGATTTGGAGAACGCCGGGAATATGGCCTCTCTGCTGCAAATGCTGGCGGCCTCGATGGATACGGCAAACTCTATTGATGACACGCCGGCGATGGACGAAAAAGGCGCTGACATTACGCCGAAGTCCAGCGAGATCGTGTTTGACAAGGTGGATTTTTCCTACGCTGACCGCAAGATATTGGATCAGGTCAGCTTCACCATTCCCGAAAAAACAACTACGGCCATTGTCGGCCCTTCCGGGGCAGGTAAGACAACGATGTGCAACCTGATTGCCCGTTTTTGGGATGTGAACGCTGGGAAGATTACCATTGGCGGTACGGATATACGGGATTTCAAGCTGGACAGCCTGATGAAGAATATCTCGATGGTGTTCCAGAGCGTATACCTCTTTGCAGATACGATTGAGAACAATATCAAGTTTGGCTGCCCAGACGCCACCCATGAGCAGGTGGTTGAAGCGGCGAAAAAGGCTTGCTGTCATGACTTTATTTCTGCCCTACCGGATGGCTATGACACCGTGATTGGCGAGGGCGGCGGCACTTTGTCCGGAGGCGAGAAACAGCGGATTTCTATCGCCCGCGCCATGCTGAAGGACGCACCTATCATCATTTTGGACGAGGCAACAAGCAGCGTTGACCCAGAGAATGAGGATGAATTGCAGCGAGCTATCGAGGCATTGACCCATGACAAGACCATCATCATGATTGCCCACCGGCTGAAAACCGTCCGCAACGCCGATCAGATCCTTGTACTGGACAACGCTCATATCGTCCAGCGCGGCACTCATGCGGAGCTGATCCAGCAAAAGGGCCTGTATGCCGATTTTGTATCGGCCAGACAGGAGGCCATCGGCTGGAAGCTGGCTCAGTAAAGGAGGTTCAGATGAAACTTCATGCGTCCGGGGAGGACTACCTGGAAACCATCCTTGTTCTCCAAAAGAAACTCGGTATGGTGCGCTCCGTAGATGTAGCCCGGCATATGGAGGTGTCAAAACCCAGCGTGTGCCATGCAGTGGCTACCTTGCGGGACGGCGGCTTTCTCACTATGGACGAAGATCACTTTCTCCATCTGACCGATGTAGGCCGCGAGGTTGCCGAAAAAATCTTCGAGCGACACTGCTTCTTTACCGAGCAGCTTATCACCGCAGGCGTTGACCCCAGGACTGCGGAGACTGACGCCTGCCGGATTGAACACATCATCAGCGATGAGAGCTTTTCACGGCTGAAAGAGGCAGCCGAACAGGAACAAACCTAAACCAAATAAGACAAGCGATCCTGCCCCGCAAGACGGGGAAAGAAAAAAACCGTTACAGGGCAGGCAGCTTCGTGCGCCCATAATGGATTTTCAAGGACTGCGGCGGTTTTGAGTAACATCAAGGCCGCCGTTCCTTATACCCTCGACAAAGGAGTGACGACTACACGCTGACACGGCGGCTTTAGGAGGGGACAGCATAGGAAGCAGCCGCAGCGATTGGATTTTCCATTTATAGAACGGAAGAGATGGCAGAACTTATCTCCTATATGCGCCAGTACAATGAAAGTGCATTGGAAGGCGAAGACCTTCGCTTTTACGGTTTTGATATGCAGAGGATTTCTTACAGCATGAGGTTTTTGGAAGAAGTCTGCAAAGAACTGGAATGACCCTGAGCGGTAATCATGTATAAAGACGGTGGCTCATACGAGTCGCCGTCTCTATACATGGGCCATGTCGTCGAGCGTTGTGCAGATCGTTCCACAGGAAGATTATTGCAGATATCATATGTCGTTCATGTTGTGTTAATTCCTGCTTTTTTTTGTAATCAATCCATCCGTGCAATATGAAACAAAAAGGGTATCAGAACGCAGCATTTGAATGCTTCGCTCTGATGCCCTTTTACGATATAGTTTCTTTTACCGCGGCAACAGCGATTACCGGTTACTGGAATTCCAGCGTCTCTTTCTGAAACACTGCACTCCTTTTGATTAGCGTTTTTTTCTCAGCACCTCTTGCAAACCAGAAAGAAGCACGGTATAATATGACCAAAAGAACCAAAGTGGTCATGTTTAGGGGGGACGTGGGATTGGCTTTTACCGATTACGAGACTGAGCAGCTCCGCAAGGCGTTGCTGAAGGAAACGAGGCGCTGCGCCGTCACGCTGGGGATGAAAAAAACCTCCGTGGATCAGCTGACGAAGGCGGTCGGCATTGCGAAGGGCTCGTTCTATAAATTCTACGAATCCAAGGAAATGCTTTTCTTCGCGGTTTTGGAGAACATTCACTCCGAGCTTTACGGAGTGGCTGACCGCGCGCTGCGTGAATCTGACGGCTTGCCGCCGTCGGAACGTGCGGCAAAGGCTGTTCTTGCCGTTTGTCAGCGGCTGTCCGATACCGGTGATATGATTTTCATCGAAAACGATGCGAAGCTGCTTTTGGAAAGGCTGCCGGAGGATGTGAAAAGCATCCATTACCACGACGGCGAGACGCACATCCGTCAGCTGTTGGAGAAGCACGACCTTGTGCCAAAACACGGTGCACCCTTGGCTGCCGCCACAGTGCGCGGACTGATTCTGACCGTCTCACACAAGGAGCAAATAGGAGGACTGTACCCGCAGGTGCTGGAAACGTTAGTGTACGGCGCTTGCAGGGAGTTATTTAAATAAGCGGAAGGCCGCAGAGATGCGGCTTTTCCAAGACACGATAGTTAGCTACATCTAACCGAAAGACGTGTACACATAGGTTAGGTGCATCTAACGACTGGAGGGATGACAGCGATGCGAAAACACAAGAACTTCTGGGACAAAAATGCCGATCGTTACGACCGCTTTATGCGAAAGGATCGGGCGGCGTATGAAAAGATGTATGCGCTGATCCGGCCGGTTGTAAAAGCCAAGACGGTGCTGGAGCTTGCTACCGGCACGGGATTGATCGCAAAACACATCGTGAACGCGGCGGCACACATCGAGGCGACGGACGCCTCCCCGGAGATGATTGCCGAGGCGAAGCGGGATAATCAATCTGCAAAGCTGCACTTTTCCGTGCAGGATATGTTCTGCCTGCCCTATGCGGACAAGTCCTTTGATGTGGTGATCGTGTCCAACGCACTGCACATCGTGCCGCAGCCGGAGAAAGCCCTTGCCGAGATTCATCGGGTGCTGAAAGAGGACGGCGTGCTCATCGCGCCCACCTTCACTCATGCGGGAAACTCTTTTTCCGGCAGGGTGAGAGCGTTTTTTATGAAGCTGGCGGGCTTTCCGCTCCACAGCAAGTGGACGAGCGAGGAATACCTGCACTTCCTGCGGCAAAACGGCTGGACGGTGCGGAAAAGCGTCGTGCTGAAAGCATCCTTTCCATTAACTTATACCGAATGTGTGAAATCGGAGGTGTGATATGTCATTTTTTGAAAACACCCGCAACCCCGTGGGGCTTGGCGGAAAGCTCATGGTCGTCATGATGAATCTCGGTCACAGCCCCGTGGCACGGTGGGGGCTTCAATTTCTGAATGCCGCGCCGGACGCCAAGGTGCTGGACTGCGGCTGCGGCGGAGGGGCGAACATCAAGAGACTTCTGAAAAAATGCCCGGAGGGTATTGTCAAGGGCATTGACTATTCCCCCGTCAGTGTGGAGAAATCCAAAAAGGTCAACGAGGCCGCCATAGCGGAGGGTCGCTGCACCGTCCTACAAGGCAGCGTGGCGGATATGATCTTTGCAGGCGACTGGTTCGATGCGGTAACGGCCTTTGAAACCGTCTATTTCTGGCCCGATCTGCCGCAGTGCTTCCGGGAGGTTTACCGGGTGCTGAAGCCCGGCGGGACATTACTCATCTGCAACGAAAGCAACGGCGATACAGACAAGGACAAGAAGTGGACGGAGATCATCGGCGGCATGACCATCTACAAAGATATTGAATTAAAGGCGTATCTGGAGCAGGCAGGCTTTCACGATGTGCAGATACACAAAAAGAAAAGTTGGCTCTGCATCACGGCGCGGAAATGAGGGGGCTAAATCATGAGTATCTTTGCATCTATCTTACGCAGCGTATACAAGCTCTCCGGCGCGAAAAAGGCGTTCGCCTTGCCGGAGGATGCACTGCGAAAGGAAATTGAAAAGCAGAACCGGCATCGTGGCGTTTTTACGCCCACCGACCGCAAGGCATATTATGAAACGATCGCGGTAAACGGCTTTCCCTGCCTGATCGTGCGAGAGCATCCGAAGCCGTCCGAGCGCGCGATTCTCTATTTCTTTGGCGGTGGCATGGTGATCGGCCCCGATAAGGGCGACCTGCCTGTGATGCGCAAGCTCTGCCGCGAGACCGGCTGTGATGTGTGGTTTCCGTTTTACCCGCTCTGCATGGAACATTGTATTACCGAGACCTATGCGATGGTGTACGAATGTTACCGCAGAATGGTCGGCTTGTATGGCGGCGGAAATGTCAGCACCTGTGGTTTTTCCTCTGGCGGTGCGCTGGCCCTGGGGATCGCGGCGCACAACAACGCGCAGCCTGAGCCGCTGCCGCAGCCACGGCATATCGTCGCCGTATCTCCCGGCGAAGTGCCGTGGAACGATGGCGAAAAATCGCGGATGAAGGCATTGAACGAAAGAGATGTTTCCATCGACTATGCCTTTATGGTGACGGTGGAAAAATTCATGCGGCATGGTTGCGAGAATGTGCCGGACTATATGCTCTCCGGCTCCCGGGGAGATTTTACCGGCGTGGGTGATATCCACTTCTTCTATTCTGCCGACGAGGTGCTCTACGGCGCATTGCCGGACTTTGAGGAAGCCTGCAAACGGGCAAATGTCCTCTATACGGTGTCCGCCCGCCCGAAGATGGTGCATTGCTACTGTATGCTGCCGATCTTCAAAGAGGCAAAGGAGGACTTTGCTAAAATCGTGGACATTTTGAAAAAATGAGATTGGAAACGGTCGTGTGATGATTGAAACACGGAGGAAGAACCATGGAACGAAAAGAAGCCATTCGCGGTGCGTACCGAATGACGGGTGGAAACAGTTTTTATGATGGCATGATCACCTGCTCTACTCTGAGCGGGAAAGCGGTGTGCCGCTTGGTGTGGGCAATGAACAAGGTGGAAAACGACGCCTATCTGGAAAAGGCAATGTCCGGTATTCCGGAGCATTTCTCCGGCAAACTGCTGGAAGTGCCGGTGGGAACAGGGATTTTGACCATGCCGGTTTATCAGACTATGCCGGAGGCGGACATTACCTGTCTCGATTATTCGCCCGATATGATGAGGCAGGCACGGGAAAAGGCTGACCGCCTGCACCTGAAAAATGTAACCTTCCGGCAGGGAGATGTGGGAGCACTCTCCTATGCAGACGACACCTTCGACATCGTTTTGTCGTTGAACGGCTTTCACGCTTTTCCGGACAAGGAGGCCGCTTATCGGGAGGTTTTTCGGGTCTTGAGACCCGGCGGGACATTCTGCGGCTGCTTTTATGTGAAGGGCGAGCATAAGCGGACGGATTGGTTTGTCCGGCATGTTTATAAAAAGATAGGGTTTTTCACGCCGCCCTATGAGACGGTTTCCAGTCTGAAAGCACGGCTAGATGGAATGTATACGGATGTGGACATGGGAAACCTGAAAAGCATGGCATGGTTTGTCTGCCGAAAAGCGGGTTAAATCTGAGATGGTCTCATGCACGCAAGAAAGAACAAGGAGGGAGGCAATTAGATGAAGGACAACGAGCTTCTGTTTGACCGCAAAAGCCATGTGCTGTATTCAAAGCCTTGCAAGAAAGAAATCCTGGCGAAAATCGCCCTGCACTATCCGGAAGCAGAGCGGGAGACAGTATGGGAAAAGGTGCAGCGGCAGTACGCGGTCTTTCTCTCCGACTGGCGCACCGACTTGGGCGGCAAAAAGAACTTCCACAACGGCGTAGGCGGCACCTACGACTGCATCGCCATCCTGAGCTATTATGTGGTCTGCAAAGCCGCTACTTCATTCCGTGAAATTGAAGAGATGGAGGAAAATCTGATCCTGCCGACCTTCCGCAAGCTGAAATTCGTGGACTGCAACAAGCCGTTCTGGAGGAAGCTGATGTACAAGGCGTTTGTTCGTGCGAAAAGCGGCTGCGACAAATGGCACGATTACGAGATGTCGGTTGCGCCTTATGAGACCGACAAGCCTATTTATTATGAATTTACGGCGTGTCCGGCGGCGGAGTTTGCCATCCGGCACGGCCTTATGGATATTATGCCCGCCCTGTGCAATGTGGACTATGCGTCCATGGAACTGCTCCATGCCAAGCTGGTGCGGACGACCACCTGCGTGGACGGCTGCCGATGCGACTACACCATCTGCGGCGATAAAAACCCGTACTTGAAGGGACATCCCGAATACCGGGATGAGGCGGGCTTCAGGAGGAATCGGTAATGCTTTTACAGGTGATTTTGGAAGGCATCGGGCTGGGCGTTCTGCTCATTTTGGTTTGCGCCATCGGTATCCGCAAGGGCGCGGTGGGCATGGTGCATCTTTACAGCCAGGAGGTGCAGGAGCGGTGCGTAACGCTGGGACTTACAACACACGCGAAAATCAAGCGAAATGCTTTGATTTTCAAAGCTGTCTGCGTCCCCGGCTACATCGCCTATGTGCTGGTCTGCGTCTATGCGCTCAACGGCGCAAAGGGCTTCGTTCAGGGCTTTTGGCAGCTGCTGGTCATACTGTCCGTTATGAATCTCATAGACCGATTTTGGGTTGACGGCTATTGGGTAGGACATACGAACGCATGGGAAATTCCAGGAACGGAAGACCTGAAACCCTACATTACAGCCAAGGATAAGGGCAAAAAGTGGCTGTTCGGCACAATTGGTATGGCAGTCATTTCGGCAGCACTGGCGGCGATTATGATGCTTTTTATGAAAATATGAGGTGATAGAAATGCTGTTTCAAACATATGGCGACAGGAGGAATCCTGCCGTGCTGTTCTTTCACGCTATGGGCGTGACGGGAGAAAGCAGCGAACCGGTTGCGAACTACTTACAGGATAGGTATTTCTGTATTCTGCCTACCTCCACCGTTTACTGCAAAGGGCAGAAATATGTCAGCAAGCTGGACGAAATACGGCAGGTGGAGGGCTTTCTGCATCGACAGGGCGTGGAGCGGCTGGCGATGGTGGTCGCTTCTTCCATCGGTGCAGACCTTGCCATGGCATTTTTGACAAACACGAAGCTGCCCGTTGGGCACGTTTTCTTTGATGGCGGGCAATTTGCGCAAATCGGAAAAGGTATGCGCCGCATTATGATACCGTTTCTGTATTTCGCTATCAAGAGCCTGTACTGGTCGAAGGGCGGCACACTGAAAAAGATTCTGTGGTGTGACGACGATTCCATAAAGCCGTATTTTATCGCCGCAGGGGAAAATCTGACCTATACAAATTTGCGGCGGCAGATTTCGGACAGCCTGGAGGATAAACCCTTTCCGTCCCTTCCCGAAGAACTGCAAAGGCATATCTATTTCGAGTTTGGCAGCATAGAAGATCATTTCAAATACCGTCAGGCAGTGATGGAAGCCTATCCCTGCGGCCATTATCCCGTGTTTGAGGGATACGAGCATATGCAATATCAGATACGCGATTCAAAGGAGTTCGCCGAAATGCTGGCACACATCGCCGAGCGTGACTGTATGCCGGAACTGCCATTTATCAGAAAGTGAGTGATACCCATGAAATATAAAATCGAGAAAAACACCGTACAGGAGACGCTGATCATTCCGCTGTATGCGCGGAAGGTCTGCTCAGAACTATACCCGAATCTTTACCGGGACGAAACAACGGTTCGCCTGATTGACGAGATCAACTACGATTTTTCTGAGGCAGAGAAAAAATCCCGCAGCCTGATGCAGCGTTTCGGCTCGCTGGAGGTGGCTATGCGGCAGAATGACCTTGCCTTCGAGGTGCGGGATTATCTGAAATCTCACCCCAATGCGGCGGTGGTCAATCTGGGCTGCGGGCTGGACTGTACCGGCAGAACTTGCGACAACGGCAGCTGCAAAATCTACAATTTGGATTTTCCCGATGTCATCACCGTGCGCAACGAGCTTTTACCCGCCGGGGAGAGGGAGAAAAATATCCCCTGCGACCTGAACGACACGGCATGGTTTTCTGAAATCGACGCTTCGGGCGGCGCGGTATTCTTTGCCTCCGGCGTGTTCTATTACTTCCTGACCGAGCAGGTTAAGACATTGGTGCGGGCCATGGCGGATGCCTTCCCCGGCGGCGTGCTGGTATTTGACGCAGCCAACCGGACAGCGGTGAAGATGATCGCAAAAACATGGCTCAAAAGCGCGCAAATCAAGGATGTTGGCGCGTATTTCGCGGTTTCCGACGCTCCCCAAGAGATCGGTGCATGGGATAGCCGTTTGCGGGTCTCGAGCCGCGGCTATATGCTGGGCTACACCGATTTGAAAGACCCATCCGTCAGCGGATTTTTCCGTTTTCTCGCCAGGGTCGGTGACGGAATGATGAAGATGCAGATTGTAAAGATCAGATTTGGAGGCAAGCAATGAAAATTCTGGTATATGGTGCAGGTGTTTTAGGGTGCAATCTGGCAAGGAATCTGTTTCACGCCGGAAAGGATGTGACCCTGCTTGCCCGGGGAAACTGGGCAGAGGAAATCAGGAAGAACGGACTGCGGATCAAGGATCAATAATTCTCCCTCCGCACATCGGTCAGCAATATTCCTGTGGTGACGGAACTGGCACCGAATGTCCGGTACGATGTGATATTTGTCGTTCTGCGATATACGCAGCTGGATTCTGCTCTGGAAACCTTGCGGGCGAATCAGACGAAAAATATTGTTTTTGTGGGTAACAATGTGCAGGCAAGAGCGCTGGCGGCGGCACTGCCGGAGAAAAATGTCTTGTTTGCCTTTGCGCTCTCTGCCGGGCATGAAACATAAGGTAAAGATTACAATACTTAGTGCTTTAGGAGTTTTGCTTGTAGGATCATCGGTGGCTTATGCATACTCACAAAAAGGCACTCTGATCTCACAGAAAACGGAGGAGCTGCCTGACGGAAATATTTATGTTGAAGAATTATATGAAATAGACCAGTAAGACAGAAAAAGCGGGGATGGCGTATTGATACGACATCCCCCTTTACATGGCGAGAGTTGTTAATTTCTTTAGAAATAAGTTAAACAAACTGAAGTGGAATATGCATTATATAAGCAAAAATGTTTTTTTCGAAGAACGAATAATGTTAAACTCAATTCGCCATTCAGTGTCGTCTGATACTGGTTTGAAGTGTAAAGCGGAACAAGCAACATGGAGATTTGCCTGATTGCTGTCGCTATACAGGATTACAGTTGGCTCATCTGCACCACCGATAATGTCAATACAGGCAATATCGTTTTGCATTTCCGGTGTAAAGGAGTCTGTTACAGGTACAACTTCTAAAGGTTTATCGCTATCTGCACAATCATGAATCGAAATGTCATTGTCTGGTTTAGGAGAAAGTGTATAGCTCATAGAGATAAAATGTGTGGGATACAACCAACGGTCAGAGCCCACGTGGTTTTGAGAAAGCGTCTGCTGTTCCAATTTTTGTACAGTTAATGCATATTCTGTTTCACTGACCGGATGGGAGAAAGTGAACTGGTCACCAGGAGCGTGTATCTTAAAATGCGGCCCAGGTACACGGAATGGTTGTTGCTCCATTATAAGCGAAAGAGATTTTATTGCAGGACGGCGTTTATCTGGCCACAGAAATGCCGCCCTAAAAATCATCCATCCATAGGAGATATCCAATTCGTAGTGTTTCACCGCCCATTTTGCTTCCAGTTCATTGTTTGTTTCGTCCGATAAGCAGGGATTAAAGACCGCCGAACAGCTGTGAGAGGCCTGCATTGTTTTTCCATTTAATTTTAAACAAGGAATAATATCAAGGCAAAGAGGGTTGTCTAAATCTATTTGCAGTTGTTGTTCTTGCGTAAAATTTAAACAAGAGTCATTTTCGGGGCTTAAATCCCACTTTTTCATAAATTCGCGAATATCTTCTGCCGGAGTACACATACAAAAATCCAAGACAAGACCTTTGTTGCAAGAATACACCGCAGGAATAATCCAATGATGCCCAGCCCATTCGAATTGTTTATTTAATCGAAGTTCTGTTCCGGCATGGCCTTTTCCTGAAGGCTCCCAGAAGTTTCCGTCAAAATAAACCTTCCATTCAGGGATGGTCGCTTCTACAGTTGGGTTCATATCCATATTATGTGTATTATCTTTGAGGCACTTTGCTCCCACAGAGGAAAGGTCAATTACGCTTTGCAAAAATTTCTGAAATATTCTGTTCATAATGTTCTCCATAATTCTGATTTTCTGAGTTACTTCAATTATGATTAATGATATCATAAAAATGTTTTGCTTTATATTTTTATTTGTTCTTTTCATTTTGTGTTCCGAAAGGAAATTTTCTACTCATACTATATATCGTAAAAAATTCCGGATGGTAACAAAAACTTTAAAATTCTTTTAAAGTCAAAAAAGAAGTCCACTATTCAGACAATGGATTTTTTACGTTGATGATTTGTCAAATATATATTACAGGAGAGATCAGCATATTATAAGGATTTATCGGCATGCTGGACATGAAAATAGAAGAAAAGTAAAGATGGTAAGTGCACTCAAAAAATGATGCAGCAACAAGATATGGTGTTTCGTTTACTATATTTTATTGACGAATTCAATATATTGTGTTACCATATAAATGGATTATTTTTTATGCATGGTTTGCCACGCAGCAAAGTTTTTTGTTCCGGATATGCTGTTCCGGGAGCAACATTTAGGCGAAGGCCTTTTATCAATAGGAAGACATCAAAAATCAAAAGAAGATTTTTGGTGTCTTTTTTTGTTGTCCAAAAACGAAATGTGAAGTGTGCAAAAAAACAGGAAGGGAGGAAATGTAAAATAATCCACAAAAGATGAACAGGAAAATCAAAAAAGGAGGCAGAATATGGGACAGGCTATATGCATTCGAAAAGATGAAAAACCATTGGGATATGACTGGGAATGTGGACATGAGGAATTATATGTCAGAGTGAATATGTACTACAACGGATCCCTGTATATCGGATTATGGCAAGAGCAAAAGGAATGTGAGGAAAAGCTGGAATTATTCGGAGATCTTACAATTGGAGTTATGGGATTCCTAAGGCCAGGGCAGGCAATAATCTCGGATTGCGGAGCAAAAGCAAAGGTTGCGTTTATTGAAAAGTATAAACTCGGAAAAGTTATAGGTAAGAGGAAAATCAATTATGGCAGCTATTATGTCGTAGAGTTTAATCTTGCACGACTTGCACAGCTCGATCCAGAAGGTACGGAAAGATATCTGCTCGAAAATGGTCTTGATCAAAAAGAATTTAAAGCAGATTAGAGTAAAGATGTACATTTAAAAACCAGGCAATAAAGGTGGTGCGGCATGAAAGACGACGAATATAAGGGATATTACTGTCTGCTGATTGCAATCCTGTGCAATTTGAATGCAGCGGAAGCCAGCACAATGTACGAATACGGACCAGATCATCCGCTTTGCCGGAAAATACTGAAAAAGAAAGTTCGGAAACCGTCCATAAAAAAGCTCAAGGAATCAGAAATGGCAGCGGCTATGAAGGCTCTTCTTGATCAGGGATACAGCCAGGATGCAGTATCGGAAGCATTTCAGTGTTTTCCATCTACGGTCAGGCGCAGAGTAAGAAAATTAACAGAAAGGAAGGAAACGAATGACAGATCAGAAATTGATTGCAGGAATATTTAATGATTTTTTAGGACTTTATACGGGTAAAATTCAGACCGGTATCCGTCCTTTGATTGAAAAATATAAAAACCATCCCATGCTGATGGGACTCCTCTCCAATTTGGATGAAGCGGCAAAGATTCAGGCACCGAAAGCCATGAAAGAAATTTATTCTTTCTATAAAGAATATCGTGGCAGGGATCTGGAAGATGCTGACTGGAAGGAACTGACGGAAAAAGCCCGTCAGATCTGTGCAGGATGGGAGGAAAATGAATGGGTTCGCCGTATTGTACTGGAAATGATCAGCCTTTTGGATTCTGATGATGCAGAGAGACGCAGGATTGCATTGGAAGTAGAAAAAGAAATGGAAGCGGCTGAACAGAAAATGAATGCGGCATAAAAAGCAGGCAGAGGCAGGAGATTTTTTCTTCTGCCTCATGTTTTTATCAGGAAAGAAGGGACCGATTATGTTAAATGAGATCATAAAAACTGCAGAAGAATTAAATACAGCAGCATTGTATTACCGCCAGAGCGGGAATATGGATGGTGTGCGGGAACTTGCCAAAGCACATGCAGTTTCCAAAAAACAGACAGAGGAATTTATTCAGGGCAGCCGCTACCGGCTGGTTGATATACCGATTGAGGAAAGAAAGTTTGCGAATGCGTCTGAAAAACTGCGTGCAGAAATGTTTGCCTTAAAGGATGCAGGCTTTGCAGACATTATAGGACAGTATCTTGTAAATCTTGCCAAAACGGATTCTGCTTTAGATGCACAGGTGTTAAAAAAACATAAGATGCTTCAGAGATGTTTGGATTACGTGACGCAAAAAGCCTATAACATTGCACTGGAGGGAGCGAAAAAAAAGGGAGAGAACGGCATTCGAGCTAATACAGGCCTGGCACTCTCCGGCGACCAGGTTTTTCCCTGGGTACTTGAATATTATGCGAAAGATGATGAAAAAGAAATAGCAGAAAAAGAGCAGGAAGAAAAGAAAAAGATTCAAAAGGAATGGGATTCGGTAAATAAGAGAACGAAAACAATACCGAAAAACCCGGGGACAAAGAAAGATTCCGAGGTGCATCCCAAAGAAGCAGCGGAGCAGGAAGAAAAGTATATCAGCAAGAAAAAATCAAAAGATTCCGGGCAGATGTCCTTGTTTGACATGATGCAGCCGAAAGAGAGTTAAAGGAGAAGGATATGATCGCATATAAAGGATTTCAAAAGGATTTGAAATGTCGGGGCTTTCAGTTTCAGGAGTATGGCATAAATGAAACGGAAAAAGCAAACTGTAGACAAAATGGATTTCATTGTGCAGAAAACCCACTGGATTGTCTCTGCTATTATCCGAATTGGAAAAATTCCGTGTATTACATAGTAGATGCATCAGGGGATTTGGATGAAGATGGAGAAGATTCAAAAATCTCCTGCACAAAGATGCGCCTGTTAAAGAAAATTGAATTGAGAAGCCTGTTATTACATGGAGCTGCCTACATGGCGAAATATCCAAACCGGAAATGGAACTCCCATGTTGCAAAAGAAAACGGGACCAGCTGCAACGGATTTTGCATTGTGCGTGGAAAAGACCCCAAAGCCAAAGGACAAAAGGGCGATTTACTGTTACTTTTAAAGGAGCAGCCTGGTAACAGCCAGATACTGGAAATTGGGGTCATCTGTATCGATGGTCAGAAATATCCGGAGAAAGCATGGATTGATGTGACTGGAAAGCTGGTGGAGTTATGAGAAAAAAGAGGTTGATGGAATTAAAACCATTAAAAGTGATGAACAGACATATCGCCGATGCAAAGAAAACTGAAATATCTTTGAGTCCATTGGAGAAAAAAAGGGGTGAACCCGGAAAATATCGGATGTATTGTCGGGCAGCAGTAGAAAAAGGAATTTTAAAAGTGTATCTGTTTGCCGTAACGGATATTGAGGAGAATATAAACTTTCCAATGTACCGTCTGTTTATCAGCAGAAAAGAGAGACGGTTTATAACCTATGATGAAAAATTAAAAAAATGGAGAAAGGCACTTCTTGAAAGTATCTTATGGGATGTAAGGATTAATCTTGGCAACATCTATGTAAATGACTGTGATACAAAGGTCATCCAAAAATATTTAAAGACAATGCAACCTGCAATCCGGGCACTGGAAGAGTTTCAGGCGAATATCCGTAAAGAACAAAGGATACGTCATGATAAAAAACTTACAGATTCATGGGACCAAGTGATGAAAACTATATCTGGACTGCCTAAGAACTGGATCGGATGGGTTTCAAAATATGGAATTACGGAACACTATATCTTCTACAAGTATCAGAAAAATGGTGCTACAGAAGGATACTGTACATATTGCAAAAAACATGTTCCAATCCGCTCACCCAAATATAACCAGAAAGGACAGTGCAATGTGTGTGGACAACCGATTACTTTTCGTTCCGTGGGAAAGTCTGGAAGATTTTGTACAAAGTGGTACAGAGTCTATCTTATCCAGAGGAGACGCAAGACTTCTGGTTTTGTGCTCCGGATCTTTCATGCCAGAACGTGGTATAAAAAGGGCGGCTATACAGATTGCGAAACTACCTGCCATGAAGAGCAGAGAAGAATCTTCTCTGCAAATGGAGAGGAAATTTCAAATTTTGTTTATGGTCTGTTCAAACAGCGGGAAATGCGATGGATTTCATATGGGGAACCTTGGTATTATACTTGCTGCGGTATTCAGTATAAAGGGATGGTCTATCCTTACACCCTGTCGGATCTGTCCAGGCATGAATTAAAAGAAACAGGTCTGCGTGAGTACGCCCTTGGTCAGAAAAAGATAGATCCTGGAAAATATCTTTACCTGTGGAAGACATACCCGGTACTGGAACAGATTGTAAAAGCGGGGCTTTTCCAGTTAGTTGATGATGTACTGGACCACAGGGCAACAGATGCAATAAAAAGAAAAGGCAGAAAACCAACAGAATTCCTGTCCGTAGATAAGAAAGAGTTTCGAAGGCTCCGAGATATGAATGGCGGGGTAAAAGAACTTAAATGGCTGCAACTTGAAAAGAGTACAGGAAAAACAATCGGGGATGAAGAAATATGCTGGATGGTAAAAGAAGAATTTGAACCAAACGACCTGAAGTTTGTTCTGGATCAGATGAGCATCTGCCAGATTCGACATTATCTTGTGAAACAATCAGAAAAATCCGGGGATGATATCAGCCATGTGCTGCAGGTGTGGAACGATTATCTTTCTATGGCAAAAAGACTGGGAATGGATATACATGATTCAATTATTTACCGTACCAGAGATCTTCAACTGCGCCATAAAGAGGCGGTTTTGAAGATAGAAGAAATGAAACGCGGAATCCGACGCAGGGAGCTGGAAGAAAAGTATGTCGGATTTCAGAAACATCTCATTGATTTGAAAGAAAAATATGAGTTCAGTGACGGTGAATATCAGGTCATTGCGCCAAAGAGTATCGATGACATCCTATATGAAGGTGATACGCTTCATCACTGTGTAAATAAGACGGATACTTATTTTGACCGGATCGATTCAAAGGAAAGCTATATCCTGTTTTTGCGGGAAAAAGAGAATCCGAAAGTACCGTTTTATACACTGGAAGTTGAACCAGATGGAACCATCCGGCAAAAACGTGCGGAATTTAACCGTCAAAATAAGGACATTGATAAGGTGACTTCTTTTTTAACATTGTGGCAGAAGGAAATTCAGAAGCGATTAACCCAAAAAGATCGTAAGAGCACAGAAGAAAGCAGGAAGCTCAGGCAGCAGAACTATCAGGAGATACGTGATAAGCATGTAGTTGTCCATGGCGGAGCATTTGCTGGGGAACTTCTGGCTGATCTTTTAGAGAAAGACTTAATGAACCTACCAGTGGAATCGGCAGAAAACGAAGAAAGCCCTACTGAAATAGCGGCGTAAATAAAAGGATAAAGTGGATGCGGCAGGGAGTTCCCCTGCTGCATTTGAGCAGAAAAGAGAAAATGACATTATATGCAGTAGAAAATGAAGGAGAGGACGGAAATGAATAAAAAAGAATTGCGTAACATGAAATTGCTGGAAGCTACGGATGAACTGATAAAACTTGCAAAAGAAGATGTGCCAGTAAGAGATAAGGGATACTATACGGAGCAGCTGATTTATCAGAGGGGGCTATATTTACGTGCAGAAGTAGAAAACAATATTTTAAAAGTAGCATTTTATCTGTCAGAATATCTTTCCATGGACTGTCGGAAACCTGTATATACATTATATATTGATAAAAAGAACGATGTTTTTAAAGGGTATGATTACCGGACAAAGAAATGGTCAGATAGTATGCTGGATAAGACCATTTTCTCAAAATGGTTATATCAGGAAAATTCTTATATGAAAGAGGCAGATACAGCGTTGATCCAAAAGTATCTTGAAAGTGAATATGACGATGCTTTATATGCACTGTATGTATATCAACGTGAGCAGAGACACCGGAGGCTGGGAATGAAATATGAAAAAATTCTGACAAGCTGGGATCAGTGCATGGATAGACTTCCAAAAATTCCGAAAGACTGGCTGAGATGGCAGAAAAAAGTTGGAATTACCCAGAATTTTATCTTTTATCATTACAGCCGCAGGAAAGATCAGACAGGATATTGTAGCTGGTGTGAAAGCGAAGTTCCAATCAGCCATCCTCACCATAATGCAGTGGGGCATTGCCCAAAATGCAGACATCAGATTCAATATAAAGCATTAGGCCGGGCCAAAAATATAGAAACCCCAAAAGAGACTGCATACCTGCTTCAGACCTGTGGAGATAATGTGTTTGTTTTGAGAGAATTCCAGCTTCAGATGCTCATAGTAAGCAGCTCATATAAAAAACCAGTATATTCTTTCTTTGAGCGCCGGAGAATCCTGTATGATGAAAAATTAAATACAAAAGAATATTATTTTGGCCGTCATCATTGGACAAAAGAAAGCCGATGGATCCAGGGTAAATTACAGGTTCCACTGTATCCAGGTTACGGTGGCTATATGACATATGAAAAATATAATATGGGAAATATTTATGGAAAATCACTGTATGGCATTAAAAACAGGACATTCCGTAGGACAGGATTCTACGAATATGCAAAAGCCAAAAAGTATTTAGATCCGGTAAGTTTTTTTGAAATGGTTAAAGAAAGACCTTATCTGGAACGGCTCATTAAAGCAGGACTTTATCATCTCGCAGAAGACATTATGGATAATAAAGCACAGATTTATTGTAAGGATTCCGGAAACCTTGGAAAAGCACTGGGAATTGACAGGTTCCGCTTGAAAAGGTTACGTACAAACAATGGGGGAGAGATTTTTCTTCAATGGCTGTTGCTTGAAAAAGCCCAAAACAAGTTGATCTGTGACGATGTGATTTCATGGATGTGCCTGGAAAAACTTAAACCAGCGGATCTTATGTTCATTATGGATCGTATGGCTCCTTTACAGATTAAAAATTATCTGGAAAAGCAGGCAGCAGAAAGTGGGGAATCCGTGAAAAACCTGATCAAAACATGGAAGGATTATCTCAATATGGCAATTCGGGTCGGAGTGAATGTGCAGGATTCTGTTATCTACCGTGCACGAAAGCTCATGCAGAGACATAATGAAATGATAAAAGAGATAGAAGCAAAAGATTTGATTTTAAGAGCCGGAGAGCTGGAAAAAAAGTATCCGGGTCTGAATCGTATATGCAGGGATTTGAAAAAATATGAATATGCGGACAAAGAGTATCGAATCGTTGTGCCGGAAAAAGTGGATGATATTTTGTATGAAGCAAAACTGATGCATCACTGCGTAAATAATACAGAAACCTATTATGAACGAATGAGCCAGCAGGAATCCTATATCCTGTTTTTGAGAAAGGCAGAACAACCAACGGAGGCATACTATACGCTTGAAGTGGAACCGGATGGAACCATAAGGCAGACACGCACTTTTTATAACCAGCAGAATGAAGATATCGAGCTTGCAAGGGATTTTCTTGTAAAATGGCAGAAACAATTAAAAAAGAAACTGGCAAAAGAAGATTATAAACTGGCTGTAAAAAGTCAGAGTCTCAGGAAAAAAGAGATTGAAGAACTCCGCAGCAAAGGCGTTCGTGTAAACGGTGTTGGGTATTGTAACAAATTGCTTGCTGAAATTCTGGAGGAAGATTTAATGGAGGCAGGGAATCGAGAACTGGAAGAACAGGCCGCATAATAGCAGATTGATATATCACAAAAGTAACTTCAAAAGTAAAAATGAAATTCCTGTGAAAGTTTGGGGATATTTACAGAAACAGCTCTGAAATTCTCTTTTATTTAAGTATAAGGGATTTTATGGAATTCCTTAAATATACTCGAAACGGAGGATGAGATTTGGAGAAAAAATTAAAGTTGCTTTGGCTGATATTGATCTTTGTTGATTTTGGGCTTATGTTTGTTTCATTTCCAATCTTGATTTATGTGATTTTTTGTATGACATGAATACAAAAAGCCTTCTGTAAGTGCCCTTTTCCGGTGAAAAGACCGGAGGGGCATTTACATGTATGCAACAGTTTATGTATGTATTCGCAGGAATACGAGTAAAATACTACGCAGCTGCTACTGTTTAAAGCCTGTAGTGAAATTGACATTAAATATCTGGAATGATACGATAAAATTGAACATTTTGCAAGGCAGATTGCACAAAATTTTATTCTGATACGAGGTCAGAATTTTATACTTTATACCGCGTCTGCGGATCAACCGATAAAGACACAAAAAGAGTAAAATGGACTCTTGGAGTGTCTTTTTTTGTTTAGCAAAATGTTTTAACATGTATCAGATCCAATCACGATAAAAGGAGGAAAGAAGTTTTTATGCCACGTAAAATCAGATCAAATTACATGGAGAAATTCAAATTTGTGTACAATGGCAGAACTTTTGAAAGTAAGCATAAATGCTGTAATTTTTATGGAATATGTTACCGTAGTGTAATGGCGTATCAGAATCAATATAAATGTAGAACTGAAGAAGCGATTACACATTTTATTGAATTGAAAAAAAGTAAAGAGATCATATTCCGAAATCGAAAATGGGCCAGCATTAAGACTTGTTGTGAATTTTATGATATAAACGAAGCTTCCGTTAAAACAGATATGTGGAATCGAAAGTGCACACCACAGGAAGCAATTGAACGGGCAATAGAATGGAAAAAGGCACATGAAATCACATATCATGGAGTGAAGTATCCATCACTTCCTCAATGCTGTGAAGAATTGGGAATAAATCCTATATCCGTACGTTTGTATATGGAAAAGAATGGAGTTTCTTCTACACGTGCGATTACACATTACATTAAATCTAAAAAGCAAAGAATCTTTGCATTCCGGGGAAAAGAATACAATAGTTTCACGGAATGTTGTCTCGCGTATGGCCTGAACCCCAAAATTGTAAGAAGTGCTGCCTATAGAACCAAAAGCTCCTTGCCAGAGACGTTGGAAAAAAATGTTTCTCATATGGAAGGTTGCGTGCCACAGGAATCCACAGGAAATGATGAGAATTCTGGAAACAAGGTAATATCAAAAAAAAGGCACCGCGCAAAAGAACCATTCTTTTATGAAGGGGAAAAATATGTTTCCCTTGGACAGTGTTGTGAGATATACGGAATTAATGAAACCAGTGTACGGGCCAGAGCATGGCGGATTCATTGCACCTGGGAAGAGGCTGTAAAACATTTTATAGAAAAAAGCAATGCGGATGAACTAAAAAAGATATTTGTATATAAGGGAAAAGAATATCAAAGTGTTGCTGAATGCTGCAGAAAGTATGATGTTCGTGCCGCCAGTGTCCGTAACCGGGCTTCCTCGACTGGATGTAGTATAGAAGAGGCCCTGGATCATTTCATAAAGAAAAAAATAGTGACAAAGAAAAATGAATTTGTAGTCCGAAATAAAAGCTATGAAACGTTGGAAGAATGCTGTGAGGTTTATGGTGTGAATGCAAACAGCGTATCTTCAAGAAAGTATAGATTAGGGTGCAGCACAGATGAATCGTTGGAACATTTTATTGCAAACAAAGAGCTAATAGAAGAAAGGATACAGAAGTTTACATTTAAGGGGATGGAATACCCCAGCCTCCGAGCATGCTGCAAAAAATATGGCATTGAGGATGCGTGTGTAAGGCAGAGAGCCAGAGATAAAAATTGTTCCATAGAAGAATCATTTGAGCATTTTATGACTAGAAAAAGAAAAAAGATGCTGGATAATCCTGAATTTGATTATCATGGAACCCTTTATCCATCGCTTAAGGAATGCTGTGAACAATTGAAGATAAGCAAAAACAGTGTAGTAAGCAAAAGTCGTCGGAGCGGATGCAGTTTACAGGAAGCGGTAGAATATTATGTAAAAAAACAGCACAATAAATAAAACAAAATCACAGGGACTCGCAGGAAGTCCGTTTATAGAATCCATAGGAGAGGAGGAACAGCCAATATCATCTGCCTGCAGATATTGGCTGTAATTATATATGATACATAAAAAGAAACAACCGGCAGCAGATAACGATAAGATTCTTATATCAGTTAAGGAAGCCTGTGAACTGACAGGGCTTTCTGAGAAAACAATGCGAACACTTATGAACAATAATACCTTCATGGTACGAATTGGGCGAAGAACCCTGATTGATAAGAAAAAATTTCAGAAATGGATAGATCGGCAGTCTTGAAAGGTTTTTGGGGTTGTGTTAAAATTAAGTCCAGTGCCATGCATGATCATCTATTGTTATTAGAAAAAGGATGGTAATGTTATGGGAAAAAATCTAAAAGGAAAAGAAATAGGTAAGGGAATCCGACAAAGAAAAGATGGGCGGTATGAAGCCAGAATCACAATTAAGGGTTCTGGCAAACCGCCTTTTTCTATCTATGGAACAAATCTTCAGCAAGTGAGAAAGCAAAGAAGCATGTATTTAGCGGAGGTTCTCCCAGGTGTTCCAGGCTTTGATTCGAGTATGTCCGTTTCAAAATGGTATGAGAAATGGATGGAACTTTATAAGGTTCGGAATCTTAAAGCAACCACGATAAGAAATTATGAAGATGGTTTTAGAAGAACAGAAGAATACATCGGTTACATGAAACTGGTAGATATCAAACCGGAACATATTCTTGACATGATTAAAAAATTGGAGGATGAAGGATACGCTCCTACATCAATCAAGCAATCATTAAGTGTCGTGCATCAAATGTTTGAGAGGGCAGCAGCCAGTAAAATGATTCCATCGGATCCTACAGCAGAAGTTAAGCTTTCCGTTGAGACACCGGGAGAAGTGTTGGCAGAACCTACAGAAGAAGCTTTGGATGTAAAAGAGAATTGTCTTAGTACAGACGAAAGCCATCGCTTTTTGGAAACCATTAAAGGAGACCGTTATGAGGAACTTTTCTTGATTTTGATGCATACGGGAATGCGTATAGGCGAAGTACTTGCCTTACAATGGAGAGATGTCAATTTCGATGAAAAATATCTTCGTGTATACAAAACGCTAAACAGAGTCAAATTGTATTATGACAAGCAGGGAAAGAAACTTGCTGAGCCGTATTATGTTACACAGATTACATCACCGAAAAAAAAGAAAAGTGTCAGAATAATTCCGCTGCCAGATATTGCAATTGAAGCTTTTTTGAGCTGGAAAGAAAAACAGAATCAGGACAAAAAAGTGTTAGGCAAGAAATGGGGAACTGGAAATGATCTTCTAAAAAAATATCCTGGACTGATATTTACAACATCAACAGGAATGAGTTATCTTCCTGGCAATGCTGAAGATGAATGTGAGCGAATCAAAAATATTGTAAATAAGCAAGAAGCATTAGAGGCTGAAAAAGAAGGTCGAGAAGCAGAAATGTTAGATGTAACTCCACATAGCTTTCGTCATACTTTTGTAACAAGATGTGTACAATCTGGAATGAAACCGGCTACGGTAGGTAAAATCAGCGGTCATTCTACTCAGAAAATGACAGAGTATTATACGCATCTTGAACAGGGGTATGTAAAAGATGAATACAAACGGTATGATGAAAAGTATGGAAAAGAAAGCTGATTTTGCTGATGAAATGAGATTTTAGGAAGAGGTTTAAATATTTGGAAAAAACAAGAAACACTGAAGAAGAAAAAAAAATGGGTCAAAAGTGGGTCAAAGAGGAACATAAAGCATCTACAAGCCGCATAAATACAGGGTTTCCAGTTAACACTGGGAAATTATCACCGATGATGCGAGAATACGTAAAGACCAAAGAGGAATACAGTGACTGCATTCTTTTTTACCGGCTGGGAGATTTCTACGAAATGTTTTTCACAGACGCACTGACTGCATCAAAGGAGCTGGAGATCACACTTACAGGAAAAGACTGCGGATTAGAAGAGAGAGCGCCCATGTGTGGCGTTCCTTTTCATGCTGCAGAAACCTATATCAACAAGCTGATTGAAAAGGGATATAAAGTTGCGATCTGTGAGCAGGTGGAAGATCCCAAAAAGGCCAAGGGTCTTGTAAAACGTGAGGTTGTCCGTATCGTAACCCCCGGAACCACTCTGGATGCCATGGCACTGGACGAATCCAAGAATAATTATCTGATGTCTATTGTTTCCATAGGAGATCATTTTGGCTGTGCCATTGCAGATATTACCACAGGAGACTGCTTCCTGACGGAGATGGATAAACCGCAGAAACTTCTGGACGAGATCAATAAATTCGCTCCGGCAGAGATCATCTGTAACGATGCGTTTCTTTTAAGCGGCATTGATATTGATGATCTGAAAGGACGTCTGGGAATCTGCGTGTTTGCACTGGATCCGTGGTATTTTGATGATCAGCTCTGCCAGAAAACACTGATAGAGCATTTCCATGTAGGAAATCTGGAGGGACTTGGAATCGCAGATTATGACAGTGGAGTTATTGCTTCCGGTGCTCTGTTTCTGTACCTGAAAGAAACCCAGAAGACAGCGCTTTCTCATATGGCAAGTATTCGTCCGTATTCCGCGGAAAAATATATGCTTATCGACAGTTCCAGCCGCCGAAATCTGGAGCTTGTGGAGACCATGCGCGAAAAACAGAAAAGAGGCTCCCTTCTCTGGGTTCTGGATAAGACAAAAACAGCCATGGGTGCCAGAACATTACGCTCTTACGTGGAACAGCCGCTTATTGATGCAGAAGAAATCGAAAAAAGGTTAGAAGCACTGGAAGAACTTAATTCCAGGCCAATGGAACGTGACGAAATCCGGGAATATTTAAACCCGATCTACGATCTGGAGCGTCTTATCAGCCGTATCAGCTATAAATCAGCGAATCCAAGAGATCTGGTTTCTTTTGCCTCCTCTCTGGAAATGCTCCCATATATAAAACAGAACCTGGCAGAATTTAAATCTCCACTGCTTCAGCGGATTAATGAGGATATGGATCCACTGACAGATATCACAGCTCTGATCCGGAGTTCTATCACAGATGATCCGCCCCTTGCTCAAAAAGACGGCGGTATTATCCGCGAAGGTTTCAACGAAGACGTTGACAAATTCCGCCGTTCCCGCACAGATGGAAAAAAATGGCTCTCTGAACTGGAAGCAAGAGAGCGTGAGCGAACAGGTATCAAGAGCCTTAAGATCAAGTATAACCGTGTATTTGGTTATTCCCTGGAGGTCACCAATACCTTTAAGGAACTGGTACCGGAGGATTATGTCCGCAAGCAGACACTGACCAATGCCGAACGTTATATTACCCAGGAATTAAAAGATCTGGAGGATCTGATCCTGGGTGCAGAAGATAAACTGTATGCACTGGAATTCGAGTTGTTTTCCAGTATCCGTGATCAGGTCGGTGCGGAGGTTGTCCGTATTCAGCGTACAGCCAAAGCTGTGGCCGCGCTGGATGTTTTTGCGTCCCTTGCACTGGTTGCACAACGAAATAATTTTGTCCGTCCAAAGATCAATGAGACTGGTCTTATTGATATCCGCAACGGTCGTCATCCGGTAGTGGAACAGATGATAGAGAATGACATGTTTATACCGAATGATACCTATTTGGATAATCACAAAAAACGTATTTCCATTATCACAGGACCGAACATGGCTGGTAAATCTACTTACATGCGTCAGACAGCACTGATCGTACTGATGGCACAGATCGGAAGTTTTGTTCCGGCTGACAGTGCAAACATCGGTGTCGTGGACCGGATCTTTACCCGTGTAGGTGCATCTGATGACCTGGCAAGCGGACAGAGTACGTTTATGGTGGAGATGACAGAGGTTGCCAATATCCTTCGAAACGCTACATCCAAGAGCCTTCTGATTCTGGATGAGATCGGCCGCGGAACCAGTACCTTTGACGGACTTTCCATTGCATGGGCTGTGATCGAGCACATCAGCAATACCAAGCTTTGCGGAGCAAAGACCTTATTTGCAACGCACTATCATGAGCTTACTGAACTGGAGGGCAAGCTTTCCGGAGTAAACAATTACTGTATCGCTGTCAAGGAAAACGGCGACGATATCGTATTTTTACGTAAGATCGTAAAAGGTGGTGCAGACAAGAGCTACGGTATTCAGGTGGCCAAACTTGCCGGTGTTCCGGATTCCGTGATCCAGCGTGCAAAAGAGCTGGTAGAAGAGCTCAGCGATGCGGATATCACAGCAGCGGTCAAGGATCTGACTGCTCCGAAGAAAAAACAGAAGATCAGCTATGACCAAGTAGATATGGCGCAGATGTCTCTGTTTGACACTGTGCAGGACAACGACATCATCGAAGAGATCAAAAACCTGGAGATCGGCAATCTGACGCCGATGGAAGCTTTAAATATTCTCTATAATCTGCAGAACAAAATAAAGAACCGGTGGTGATCCTTTGAGAAAAATTGCAGTTTTAGACCAGAATACGATTGATAAGATCGCAGCAGGAGAGGTTGTAGAGCGGCCTTCTTCTGTTGTCAAGGAGCTTGTGGAAAATGCGATTGACGCAGGAGCAACAGCGATCACTGTGGAGATCACTGACGGCGGAAAAAGACTGATCCGTATTACAGACAACGGTTCCGGAATGGAGGCTGAACAGGTTCCTCTGGCTTTTCTCCGGCATGCCACAAGCAAGATTGAAAAAGTTGAAGACCTGACACATATTGCATCCTTAGGCTTTCGTGGTGAGGCACTTTCCAGTATTGCCGCCGTTTCTCAGGTAGAGCTGATCACAAAAACACCCTCTGCCATCAGCGGTACCCGCTATGTGATCGAAGGCGGTCAGGAACAGTCCCTGGAAGAAATGGGTGCGCCGGAAGGAACCACGTTCCTGATCCGGAATCTTTTTTATAACACACCAGCCAGAAGTAAATTTCTGAAATCTGATATGACAGAAGCCGGTTATATCAATACACTGATGGAGCAGCTTGCGCTTTCTCATCCTGAGATTTCCTTTAAATATATCCAGAACCGGCAGGTCAAGCTCTCAAGTTCCGGAAATTACAGCGTAAAGGATGTTATATACAGTGTTTACGGCCGGGAGATCGCCAAGGCACTTCTGGATGTTTCCTATGAGAACGATTTCATGAAGATCGAAGGCTTTGTGGGAAAACCGGAAATTTCCAGAGGAAACCGTACTTTCGAGAACTATTATATCAATGGACGATATGTAAAAAACAAGATTATTACGAAAGCAATCGAGGATGGATATAAAGGATTTGTCATGCAGCATAAATTTCCTTTTGTTTCGCTTCGGATTGAAATGGATGGCAATGATCTGGACGTTAATGTACATCCTGCAAAAAGAGAAGTGCGCTTTGCCAGAGAGACGGAGGTTTATACCGCGATTTATGAGACTGTCCGCAAAGCTGTGACACAGCGGGAGCTGATTCCGCAGGTATCTGTCGGAAAGGAAGAGCCTGCATCTCGTATGAAGCGTCCCGGAACCGGAAATATCGGGAATGTGCCAGAACCGTTTGAGACCAAAAGACGGCAGGCTATGTATGGGAAGCTTCAGGAGAATCCTTCGTATCTGTCATCAGATCAGTCAAAGACATCTGCGCCGCAGACCTTTACCAGGGAAGAGGAGGAGATGTTTGCCGGAACACTGAAGGGGGCGGTATCTGCAGTATCTGCTTCCGGACATACCGTGGAGACTGCGTCCAATGCAGTTCTGGATGCCATGACAAAGGTAACTGGCTTCGATCATACAGAAACAGATAATAATATGAATTTTCATGCTCAGACTGAAACAGCTCCTGGTTCTGTTTCAGAATCACCGAAGTCAGAACAATCTGCACCGCCCAAACAACTGGAATTATTCGAAGAAAAGCTTCTCGCTCCGGAATCCAGAAGCCGCCATAAGCTGATCGGACAGTTATTCGATACTTACTGGCTGGTACAGTTTGAAAATAATTTTTATATCATTGATCAGCATGCCGCGCATGAAAAAGTATATTATGAGCGTTTTGTAAAACTGTTTAAATCTCAGGAGATCCAGTCTCAGTATTTAAGCCCGCCTCTGATCGTTTCACTCAGTCTTGAAGAGGAATCTCTGTTTAAGGCCAATGAGCAGTATTTCCGTGATTTTGGATTTGATATTGAACCCTTTGGAGGCCGGGAATACAGTATCAGCGCAGTACCTTCCCTGCTTCTTGGCATGACGGAAGAAGAGCTTTTTCTGGAAATGCTGGATCATCTGACAGCAGATGGTTCCAAAGATGCCTTTGAACTCTTTACTGCAAAACTTGCTACCATGGCCTGCAAGGCAGCTGTAAAGGGCAACCATGCCATGTCCCCGCAGGAGGCAGATAAGCTGATCGATGAGCTTCTGACGCTGGACAATCCATACAACTGTCCACATGGAAGACCGACAATCATATCCATGACAAAAACTGAAATCGAAAAAAAATTCAAACGTATCGTATAAATATAATGGAGGAAATTATGAAAAAACCTCTTATTGTCCTTACCGGACCTACGGCCGTAGGAAAAACAAAGCTCTCCATTGCACTTGCAAAAGCAGTAAACGGCGAGATCATTTCTGCGGATTCCATGCAGGTATACCGCCATATGGATATCGGTTCCGCAAAGATCACCCCGCAGGAGATGGATGGTGTACCCCATCACCTGGTTGATGTGCTGGAGCCAACCGAAGATTTTAATATCGTACTGTTTCAGCAGCTGGCAAAAAAATCCATGGATGAGATCTATGCCAGGGGACGGATCCCGATCCTGGTAGGCGGTACCGGCTTTTATATTCAGGCAGTAACAAGAGATATTGATTTTACCCAGTCTGAACAGGACGATCATTACCGTCAGGAACTGGAGGAACTTGCAGCACAGAAGGGAAATACATTTCTTCACAATATGCTGGCAGAAGTTGATCCGAAATCTGCAAAGGAAATCCATGAAAACAATGTAAAGCGTGTGATCCGCGCCTTGGAATTCTATAAACAGAATGGCAACCGGATCTCCGAGCATAATGAAGAACAGAAAGAACATGAAAGTCCTTATGATCTGGCATATTTTGTTCTGAATGCGCCACGTCCGCTTCTCTATGAGAGAATCGACACACGTGTAGATGAAATGCTGGATAATGGCCTTGTGGAAGAAGTGAAACATCTTCAGGAAATGGGATGTCACAGAGGAATGGTTTCCATGCAGGGTCTGGGTTATAAAGAAATCCTGGCATGGCTCGAAGGGGAATATCCTTACGAGGAAGCCGTCCGTATCCTGAAACGGGATACCAGACACTTTGCCAAACGCCAGCTTACTTGGTTCCGCCGTGAGGGAGAGGTAACCTGGGTGGATAAAGATAAATTTGATTACAATGACAGCAGAATTCTTGAGTATATGCTCTCTGTATGCAGGGAAAAAGGAATACTTTCTGCTAATTAATAAAAAAGGAATAGGATTATTATGAAAGAATTATATGCACAGCTTGGAATCTCCTCAGAGGTTTATGATTTTGGTAAGAAAGTAGAAGATTCCCTGAAAGAACGTTTTGAAAAATTTGATAAAACAGCGGAGTATAACCAGATGAAAGTTATTCACGCCATGCAGAAGAACCGTGTCAGTGAAGCCTGCTTCGGAGCCTCTTCCGGATATGGCTACAATGATCTTGGACGTGAAACCCTGGAACAGGTTTACGCAGATACTTTTCATACAGAGGCTTGTCTGGTCCGCCCGCAGATCACCTGTGGAACTCACGCACTTGCAATCGCCCTGTTTGGAAATCTCCGCCCGGGCGATGAGCTGCTTTCCCCTGTGGGAAAACCTTATGACACACTGGAAGAAGTTATCGGAATCCGTCCTTCCACAGGTTCACTTGCGGAATATGGGGTAAAATATCGTCAGGTAGACCTTCTTTATGATGGCACCTTCGATTATGAAAACATCAAAAAAGCCATCAACGATAAGACGAAGCTGGTAACGATCCAGCGCTCCAAGGGTTATCAGACACGCCCGTCATTTTCTGTAAAACAGATCGGCGAACTGATCGCATTCGTAAAGAAAATCAAGCCGGATGTGATCTGTATGGTAGATAACTGTTACGGTGAATTCGTAGATACGATCGAGCCAAGTGATGTAGGTGCCGACATTATGGTGGGATCCCTGATCAAAAATCCAGGTGGCGGACTTGCTCCGATCGGTGGCTATATTGCCGGCCGCAAAGACTGCGTGGAAAATGCTTCTTACCGCATGACCTGCCCGGGACTTGGAATGGAAGTGGGCGCAACTCTCGGTGTGAACCGTTCTCTGTTCCAGGGATTTTTCCTTGCTCCAATGGTTACAAAGGGTGCTTTGAAGGGAGCTGTTTTTGCAGCAAATATTTATGAAAAGCTTGGTTTCCCTGTTGTACCGAACAGCACAGAACCACGCCAGGATATCATCCAGGCCGTAACACTTGGAACACCGGAAGGTCTTGTTGCATTCTGCCAGGGAATCCAGGCAGCAGCACCGGTAGACAGCTTTGTAACACCGGAACCATGGGATATGCCGGGATATGACAGCCAGGTTATTATGGCGGCAGGTGCTTTCATCCAAGGATCTTCTATCGAACTCTCTGCAGACGGACCTATGAAACCGCCATATGCTGTTTATTTCCAGGGAGGTCTTACCTGGGAGCATGCGAAGCTTGGAATCCTGAAATCTCTTCAGTACATGGTTAATAAGGATCTTGTAAAATTATGAAACATATTATCATTGTAGGTGCAGGAGCCTCCGGACTTGTGGCAGCAATAAGTGCTGCCGCAAACGGAGCTGCTGTCACAGTTCTGGAACGCAACGACCGTCCGGGCCGGAAAATCTGTGCTACGGGCAATGGACGCTGTAATATGACAAACCTTCAGAAATCGGCAGATACTTACAGAGGAACGCATCCGGAATTCGTGAAAGACGCTCTGGAACAGTTTTCTGTGGAAGATACCCTGGAGTTTTTTCGTAAGTTAGGAATCTGTACAACAGACCGCAGCTGCTGGATCTATCCGCGAAGTAACCAGGCACAGAGTGTTGTTGATGTCCTTACCCTAAAAGCCCGCAGTCTGAAAATAAAGCTTAAGACAAACCAGCTTGTTACAGGAGTGTCTTTCTCAGGCGGACACTGGAATGTCCATACAGATGGCTGGACCTATACCTGTGATGCAGTGATTCTTGCCAATGGTTCCAGAGCTTCTTCTGTTGCAGGCTCCGGCGAAAGCGGATACCAGATTGCCGAAAGCCTCGGACATCATCTGATTGAACCGCTTCCTGCACTGACCGCTTTGAAATGCAGGGGAAATTCTTTTTCCGGATGGAGTGGTGTGCGTACGGAGGGAAAAATAACCCTTTATATCGATGGGACACCAGTTGCATCACAGCAGGGCGAGCTGCAGCTTACTGACTATGGAATATCCGGAATTCCGGTATTTCAGATTTCCCGTTATGCAATACGTGCAGTCCATGAGAAGAAAGCAGTGGAGCTCTCGGTAAACTTTTTTCCGGAATTATCATCAAAAGAGCTCGAAGAATACCTGGAACATCGCAGGAAGGACTGCCCATATAAAAACGAAAGAGAACTTCTCACAGGAATTTTTCCGGAAAAACTGATTCGTATATTGACAGCACAGAGAGAGCTTATCTCTGCGATCACAGACTTCCGGCTTTCTGTCAAAGACGGACTTTCTTTTGAACAGGCACAGGTGTGCTCAGGAGGAGTCGATACAAGTGAAGTAAACAGTTATTCCATGGAGTCCCGGCTTCATCGGGGGCTCTATTTTGCCGGAGAGCTTCTTGATATAGACGGAACCTGTGGAGGTTACAATCTCCAGTGGGCCTGGTCAAGTGGAGCAGTTGCCGGCCTTCACGCCGTAAAGGAGGATAATGTATGATCCGTATCACGCAGCTGAAGCTTCCCATCACACATACAGAAGAACAGCTTCAGAAAAAAATCGCAAAAACACTTCGTCTTGGTGCAGCACCTTTCACTTATAAAATTCATAAACAATCCCTGGATGCCCGCCACAAGGACGATAAAAAATTTGTTTATACCGTTGATGTAAAAACAGAACAAGAAGCCTGCACCCTTAAAAAAGTTCACAATAAAAACATTATGTTAACCAAAGAAACTTGCTATCATTTTCCTTCACCGGGTTCGGCTGAACTTGTTCATCCGCCGGTCGTGATCGGAAGTGGTCCGGCGGGCCTTTTCTGCGCCTGGTATCTTGCAAAAGCAGGTTACCGGCCTCTTGTGCTGGAGCGTGGTGAGGAAGCGGACAAGCGTCAGAAAACAGTAGAAAATTTCTGGAAAAACGGCGTGCTTGACCCGGATTCCAATGTACAGTTCGGAGAGGGCGGTGCAGGAACTTTTTCCGACGGAAAGCTGAATACCCTTGTAAAAGACACCTTCGGAAGAGGAAAGGAGGTTCTTGCACGATTTGTGGAGGCCGGAGCACCGAAGGAAATCCTGTATCAGCAGAAACCGCATCTTGGAACAGATCAGCTGGTCGGAATTGTGCAGTTTATGCGTCACCAGATCGAGGAAATGGGCGGTCAGTTCCGTTTTCGTTCCACAGTAACGGATCTTCTTATTCAGGATGACCGTCTGGAAGCCGTTATGGTGAATGATCAGGAGCGGATCCCTGCCGAAGTCTGCATTCTGGCTCCCGGACATAGTGCGAGAGATACGTTTGCCATGCTGAATAAACGGGGAGTCTGCATGGAACCGAAATCCTTTGCGGTTGGCGTCCGTGTAGAACATCCGCAGACGATGATCAATGAGGATCTTTACGGCGAACCGGAAAACGACCTCCTGGGTGCTGCCAGCTACAAGGTTACGCATACGCTGGAAAATGGTCGTGGTGTTTATTCTTTCTGCATGTGCCCCGGCGGCTATGTGGTAAATGCGTCATCCGAAGAAGGTTTGCTTGCAGTAAATGGTATGAGTTATCAGGCGCGTGACAGTCACAATGCCAACAGTGCGATCATTGTAACCGTCAATCCTTCTGATTTTCCGGAGGAAAGTGTTCTCGGAGGAATTGCCCTCCAGAGAAATCTGGAACGTGCAGCCTGGGAGGCAGGCAATGGAAAAGTCCCGGTGCAGCTTTTTGAGGATTACTGCAAAAAGCAGAAAAGCTCACAGCTCAGAGAGGTACAGCCATGTATCAAAGGAGAGTATACCCTTGCCGATGTGCGGAGTATTTTCCCGAAGGAGATCGGCGATTCTATTGAAGCTGGTATTCATGCCTTTGGCAAAAAGCTCTCCGGCTTTGACAGACCGGATGCTCTTCTGGAAGGCGTGGAAAGCCGAACTTCCTCCCCGGTAAGAATCGTAAGAGATCACAAAGAACTTATTTCTAATATAGAAGGAATTTATCCGTGTGGGGAGGGTGCCGGATATGCAGGTGGTATTACTTCTGCGGCTATGGACGGAATCAAAGTGGCAGAAGCAGTAGCAGAATTTTATTCCCTGCCTGTAAACAAAATGTGAAAAAAGTGGAAATTTTCGGGATAGAGTGTACATCCCCTATTTTTTATGCTAAAATAATCACTGCAATTTTGCATTTCCTTCTTCCGGGAGCGAAAAGGAAATTTAAATGAAAGATACAATCATGGAAATGCCAGGTTATCAGCGACCGTATGAGAAATGTCTGCGGGAAGGAGAGCAGTCTTTAAGTGACAGAGAGCTTCTGGCTGTGATTCTGCGCTGTGGTGTGCAGGGATCAAGTTCTCTTGCACTGGCAGATGAGATCCTTAATTTATCAGAACATTCCGGACATTCCGGACTTCTCGGACTTTTTCATATCTCCCTGCCGGAGCTTATGAAGATTCACGGGATCGGTAAGGTAAAAGCCATACAGCTGAAATGTATCGGGGAACTTTCCAAGCGTATGGCCACTGCAGCCGCGAAGCCAGAGATGTCTTTTAATCATCCTGTCACAATTGCCAGATATTATATGGAACGACTGCGTCATGAAGAACAGGAGCTTTTGTACTGTATGATGCTGGATGGACATAATCATCTGACCGGCGAGCAGCTTTTAAGCCGTGGAACTGCCAATGCCACGTTGATCACTCCCAGAGAGATTTTTGTGGAGGCAGTGAAATACCGTGCGGTAAATCTGATTCTTGTCCATAATCATCCAGGCGGCGATCCATCCCCAAGTCAGGCAGACCTGGATGTGACAAAGCGTGTTTATCAGACAGGGGAACTTATGGGAATACACCTTCTGGATCATATTATCATAGGTGACCAGAAATATATCAGCTTCCGCGAAAAAGGAATTTTTGATGAGTACACAGAATAAAGGGGCAGATTTATGCTTTTTAAAAATCATTACGGAGTAGATCTGGGGAGCAGTTCTGTAAAAGTCTATTCCGTTTTCAGAAATAAAACCTACATAGAAAAAAATATGGTGGCCTATCGTAAACAGAGGATTCTGGCTATTGGCAATGAGGCCTATGAAATGTTTGAGAAAGCACCGGCAGATATTTCCGTTAATTCTCCAATGGCCTTTGGTATGATCGCAAATCTGGAGCTTCAGGAGATCGTTCTTTACAGTATGATGCGTAAGATTGATCATACGTCAGGTCTTGGTGCAGATATGTATTTTGCAGTGCCGCTAGATATGACTGCTATCGAAAAAAGAGCTTATTATCATCTTGTCAATGGGCACTGGCTTCGGAAAAACAGGGTATTCATGGTCGAATCGCCTATTGCAGATGCGATTGCCATGAATGTTGATCTGGAAAAAGAAGAGGGCAGTATGATCGTTAATATCGGCGCCCAGAGTACGGAATTTTCCATCATTACCAGTGGCAAGATCATCATCAGCCGTAAAATTCCTATCGGAGGGCGGCAGATGAATGAATCTATCTGCAGCGAGATCCGTAAAAAATATAATCTCCAGGTTGGAACGCGTACAGCCAAACGGCTGAAACTGGTCATGGGACGTCTGAATGATCAGAAAAAAGAAGCGCGTAAGGTCGTAGGAATCGACAGTGTTTCCGGTCTTCCCAGAGAAGAAGTGGTATCTGCATCTGTAGTTAATGAAGGCATCATCAATTGTATCAATCAGATTGCAGCTGAGATGAAGACCTTTCTGGAGCGTACACCGCCTCAGATCGCATATAATATTGCCAAAGAGGGAATTTATCTGACAGGTGGAAGCACAAGACTTCCATATATTGATAATTATCTGGCAGGCTATACAGGTTTTGCATTTAATCTTTCCGATTTGTACGAAACTTCTGCTGTGCGTGGACTTGAAAAGATCATTCGTGACAGAGATTTACGTAAGTGGGCGCAGCCCGTAAAGCAGAAAAAATTATAAAGGGGTATGTACAATGAAAAACATCAGAAAAAAAGTGCGTTTTCATTTTAATTTAAAAAGCAAGCATCTCCTTGTGATCATGACTCTTTTCTGTGGCAGCTGTATTGTGGCGACCGCAGCCTCCGGATCATTTTCCTCACCATTGCAGGAAACAGCCGGTTTCCTTGTAGTACCTTTTGAAAAAGGTATTTCCGGTGTCAGTAACATGTTCGGAGATGTAAAGAACAGTCTTCGCGACAAACAGGATGTGCTTCAGGAGAATGAAGACCTCAAAAATCAGATCAACAGTCTTACAGAGCAGAATAATATTCTGATTCAGGATCAGACAGAGCTTACCAGACTGAAAGAGCTTTATGCTCTTGATCAGGAATATACGGATTATCCGAAGGTTGCAGCAAGAATCATCTCCAAGGATCCGGGGAACTGGTACGATACTTTTATGATCAATAAAGGCAGTAATGACGGTATTCGTGTTGACAATAATGTCATCGCAGGAAAAGGTCTTGTAGGTATTGTCACAGAAGTGGGACCATCCTGGGCAACAGTTCGGTCTATTATTGACGACAGCAGCAATGTGAGCGCAATGGCAGTCAGCACTTCGGACAATTGTGTTGTAACAGGAGATCTTGAGCTTATTGATGAAGGTAAATTAAGTTTTGAGCAGTTATATGATCAGGATAATAAGGTTACGGTAGGAGAACGTATCGTCACATCAAACATCAGTGAGAAATATGTGGAAGGACTGTTTATCGGTTATGTCAGTGAAATCCAGCAGGATCCAAACAACCTGACAAAAACAGGTACGATCGTTACACCAGTGGATTTTGGTCATCTTAAAGATGTATTTGTCATTACCGTCAATAAACAGGACGCAGTAGATAATACGGAGGATGCGTCCAATGAAAAATAAGATCGTATCATTTATCACAATTGTAGTTTGTTTTTTACTTCAATGTACAGTGATGGATCGGATTTCCATAGGTTCTATCACACCAAACCTGCCATTGATCCTGTGTGTATCCATGGGACTGATGCGTGGACGGAAAGCCGGTCTGTGGACAGGATTCTTTTCCGGACTGTTCATCGATCTTTTTTATGGATCACTGTTTGGCTTTTATGCATTGATCTATATGTATATAGGATTTATCAGTGGCTACGCGTTCCGCAGCTTTTATGACGACGATCTTAAAGTTCCTCTTTTTCTTGTAGCAGGAACGGATCTTCTTTATAATCTGGCTGTATACGGTCTGCAGTTTCTTCTGCGCGGACGCCTGGGCTTCTGGACGTATATGTACCGGATCATTATTCCTGAAATTGTCTATACGGTTTTCCTCACGATCATCGTATATCGGGCATTTTACTGGATCAACTACCACTTAATGGATACTGTAAGGAAAGAAAGTGAGTCTATTTGGGAATTAAAATAAAAAAAATCATAAAAAAAATCCGACTGAAACGTACTACTGTGCTTGTGATCGTATTTGTTTTTCTTTCTTCTGTTCTGGTGAGGCAGCTTTTCAGTTTGCAGATCATTCAGGGGGAGGATTACATCAATAAGTTTCAGTCCCGTACAACCAAAACGCGAGTGATCAAAAGTACCCGTGGAAACATTTACGACCGAAATGGCACAGTTGTGGCTTCTAATGTACTTGCTTATTCGGTAACTTTTGAAGACAGCGGTACTTATGACAGCACAAGAGAAAAAAATCTGACACTTAACGGAATCGCCTATCAGGTGCTTCAGATCCTTTCAGGAAACGGAGACAGCCTTTCTGATAATTTCCACATCATCGTAAACGATCATGGTGATTATGTCTTTGATGTAGAGGAAGGATTTACACTGAATCGTTTTCGTGCGGATGTTTACGGAGAGGCACAGATTGATAATCTGTCTGATGACCAGAGAAATGCAACAGCAGCACAGATGATGGATTATCTCACCGGAAGTAAGGGATTTTCCATTGTATTATATGGTAAAGATGCCTATACAAGTGAGGAGCTTGCGGCACATTCTCTTCCGGAAGAACTGACGAAACAGGAAATTCTTGAAATTGCTATTATGCGTTATCAGCTGAATACCAACAGTTTCAAGAAATATATGCCAGTTACTATTGCAACAAATGTCAGCGAAAAATCTGTAGCTGCTATAAAAGAGAATCAGTCAGCACTTCAGGGAATCGACATTGTTGAAGATTCCACCCGAAAATATGTTGATGATGAAAGTATGGCGCCGATTCTTGGATATACCGGTCAGGCTTCATCAGAAGAACTGGAAACACTTCGTAAAGATAATCCTGATTATTCCAATGATGCCATTGTAGGTAAAGCAGGTATCGAGCAGTATATGGAGCTGGATCTTCAGGGAACGGATGGCGAGGAAACTGTTACTGTCGATAATCTTGGTAAAGTACTTGATATCGACAATTCAAAAACTGTGAATCCGGTAGCTGGAAATGATGTATATCTGACAATTGATTCAGACTGGCAGAAGAGTATTTATCAGATTCTGGAGCAGCGAGTTGCCGGAATTGTCCTTTCCAAACTGACACCGGACAAAACCTATGATTATGAAGCAGAAAAAGATGCAAGTAAGATTACCATTCCGATCTATGATGTATATAATGCACTGGTCGCAAACAGTGTAATTGATATATCAAAATTTAGTGAGGATACTGCCTCTGATACAGAAAAAAATTTATATGCCAAGTTTCAACAAAAACAGCAACAGATATTTGATACAATAAGTAACAGACTGACAGGTGATAATCCGCCGGCCTATAAGGACGAGGATTCTCAGATGCAGGAATATCTCACCTATATCTGTGATGATCTTCTTACCAATACCTTGAAGATCTTAAAAAGTGATTCCATTGATACCTCTGATGAAACTTACAAGGCGTGGAAAAACGATCAGAGCGTCAGTCTGAAGTATTATCTGAATTATGCTGCCAGCCAGAACTGGATTGATATTTCTCAGATATCCACATCCGGAGAATATCTGGATTCGGACGAAGTATATCAGGCACTGACCGATTATATCATCAGTTATCTTAAGACAGATACCGGATTTTCCAAGCTTCTGTATAAATATATGCTTCAGGAAGATACCATCAGTGGCGAAGAGCTGTGTCTTGTTCTTTATGAACAGGGAGTTCTGTCAAAAGAGGACGAGCTTTATCAGAGCCTTTCTTCCGGACAGCTGGATGCGTACACGTTTATGTACCGTAAGATTGCAAATCTTGAGATTACTCCGGCTCAGCTTGCTCTGGCTCCATGTTCCGCATCTGCAGTTATTACAGATGTAACTACCGGGGATGTACTTGCCTGTGTATCCTATCCTGGCTATGATAACAACAGACTGACTAATAATATGGATACCGATTACTATGCAAAGCTTTCTACCGATCTCTCAAGCCCGTTCTTCAATAAAGCTACTCAGCAGAGAACAGCACCAGGTTCTACCCTTAAGATTCTCTCCACAGTAGCAGGAATGTCAGAAGGAGTGATTGATGATGGTACTTACATTGAGTGTAAGGGAAGTTTTGATCTTGTGACACCGCCGATTAACTGCTGGAATAAACAGGGCCATGGGGCACTGGAGATCCGCGGGGCTATTGAGCAGTCCTGTAACGTATTCTTCAGTACGATCGGTTTTGAACTTGGAAAAGATTCCGAAGGTAATTTTTCTGAAGCACGAAGTCTTGGAATGCTTCAGAAATATGCGTCTCTCATGGGACTTGACCGTAAAACAGGTATTGAGATTTCGGAGGCTTCTCCGCAGGTTTCTGATAAGAATGCAGTTCCTTCTTATATCGGACAGGGTACCAACATGTTTACGACCAGCCAGCTTGCAAGATATGCTACAACGATAGCAACATCCGGCAGTATCTATAAGCTTTCATTGCTAAACCGTGTAACGGATTCCAAGGGAAATCTTGTAAAGAAATATGATTCTGAAAAAGAAGGCCAGTTGGATATTTCCAGTAATATCTGGGAAGATATCCATGATGGTATGCACAGAGTAGTTCAGACACATAACCAGTTCGACGGTTTCGGTATTGAAGCAGCCGGAAAGACTGGTACTGCCGAGATTGATTACTACCATCCGAACAATGCACTTTTTATCGGATATGCACCTGTTTCCGAGCCCAAATATGCAATTTCCGTCCGTATCGCAAACGGATACGCATCCGGTAATGCATGTCTTGCAGCTAATGATATTTTTAAATACATTTTCGGACTTGCAGATGAAAGCACCATTCTCACTGGCTATGCCGCAAGCGACACCAGTAATGTTTCGAATGACTAAACAGACCTTACGATAAAACCAGAAGTGTGGAACATTTTATCAGGAGGATTCATAAAACATGAGTGAGGTCATTGTTATCACATCCGGAAAAGGCGGTGTCGGAAAGACCACAACTGTAGCGAACATCGGAACCGGTCTGGCTGCCATGGGTAAAAAAGTTGCAGTTGTGGATACGGATATCGGTCTTAGAAATCTGGACGTTGTTATGGGACTTGAAAACAGGATCGTTTATAATCTGGTGGACGTTATCAATGGCAGTTGTCGTCTGAAGCAGGCTCTGATCCGTGACAGACGGCATTCTGAGCTGTATCTTCTTCCGTCTGCCCAGACAAAAGACAAAACTGCAGTTTCACCGGAACAGATGATCAAGCTTACCGACGATCTCAGAGAGGAATTTGATTATATTCTTCTGGATTGTCCGGCGGGAATCGAACAGGGATTTCGTAACGCGGTAGCTGGTGCCGACCGGGCACTTGTAGTCACAACTCCGGAAGTTTCTGCGATCCGTGATGCTGACAGGATCATTGGACTTCTGGAATCTGATGGAATACGCGATATCCGGCTGATCATTAACAGGCTGCGTCCTGAAATGATCGCAAGAGGTGATATGATGTCAGTGGATGACGTACTGGAGATTCTTGCAGTAGATTTGCTTGGCGCGATCCTGGATGATGAACAGATTGTAATATCCACCAATCAGGGAGAGCCCCTCTCCGGTCGGAATTCTCAGGCAGAAGAGGAATATCGTAACATCTGCCGGCGGCTTATGGGGGAAGATGTTCCTTACGTAACTGTCCGCCGCAAAAATAATATATTCAGGCGTTTTGGCAGTATATTCAGAAAATAACTGCTGCCTGCCATTTTCATCATGAGGGGGAATTCACATGCGTGCTTTTTTCTCCGGAAAAAAACGTTCTGCAGGATATGCCCGGGATAGAATGAAGCTTCTTCTTGTATCTGAACGTATAGACTGCTCTCCACAGATGATGAAACTTTTGCAAAATGATCTTATTCATGCTGTAAAAAAATACGTTGTAATTGATGAACAAAGGGTGACCATACAGATATCACAGGATCCACCTGTTCTGCATGCAGTCATACCTGTACTTAAGAAAAGGGATGCATAATTTATGATTAAACAGTATAAGCTGCGATTTTATAATTTTCGCCTGGTAGTATTTTTGCTGGCTATCAGCTTTATTGGAATTCAGCTTGTTGGGACAGCTGCCGATTATCTCCGCACCCGCCAGCTTCTGGGTGTTATCATCGGAGTAGTTCTTATGCTGATTCTTTCGCTGATGGATTATTCCTGGCTTTTAAATTTCCAGTGGATCATGTACGGCTTTAATATTGTTATGCTTCTGGCTGTCCGCTTTTTTGGATCCAGTGCTAACGGTGCTGCCAGATGGGTCGATCTTGGATTTATCCGTTTCCAGCCTACAGAGTTGTCCAAGATTATTATCATTCTGTTTTTTGCAAAATTTTTCATGGATCATGAGGAAGATCTTAACACACTGAAAACACTGGCGAAATCAGCAGTTCTTCTGGTGATTCCTCTGATGCTGATCTATGTGCAGCCGGATATGAAGAATACGATCACAGTAACTGTTCTTTTTTGTATTCTTATTTATATCGCAGGGCTCAGTTATAAGATTATCGGTGGGGCTGCGCTGATTGCGATTCCGCTGGCGATCATTTTTCTTTCCATCGTTGTACAGCCGGATCAGAAGCTGATACAGGATTACCAGCGAAACCGTATCATGTCGTTTCTGTACCCGGAAAATGAAGAATATGCAGACGATATCGAACAGCAGAACAACTCCAAGACAGCCATTGCTTCAGGTGAACTTGTAGGACGTGCCTTTAACGGTAATACCAGCGTAACCTCAGTTAATGATGGAAATTTTGTTTCTGAGAATCAGACTGACTTTATCTTTGCAGTAGCAGGAGAGCGGTATGGTTTTATCGGATGTACGTTTATTGTTGTTCTTCTGTTTCTGATTACATTTGAATGTATACGTATGAGTCTCAGAGCCAAGGATCTTGCCGGAAAAATCATATGTTGTGGTGTAGGCAGTATTGTAGCCATACAGAGTTTTATCAATATCTGTGTTGCCACCGGCCTTGCACCTAATACAGGTACACCGTTGCCGTTTCTGAGCTATGGTCTTACTTCCCTGATCAGTCTTTTTATGGGAATGGGACTTGTTCTCAATGTTGGTCTGCAGAGCAGCGCATATAACAAAGAACTACAAAAGAAAGAGCAGAAAAAAGATGCCTACTTTCGGAAAGAGGAATATTTATGACCCGTAAAGAACCCATAAAAAGCAGTGCGGCATCTGCCCCAAAAAGAAAAGCACAGGCTGCCAGACTTCGCAGAATGCGTAGAAAAAGAATTCGCAACACAATTCTTCTTGTATTATTGCTGGTTGTACTTTGTACAGCCGGTGGATTCGGTGTTTATAAACTGAGAGGAGGCACTTTCTCATCGCCCTCCAATTCGTTTAATGCTTTTTCAGAATTTGATAATACACTGATTTCAAAAGAAACACAGAGAGCAGAGGGCTTTGCCCAGAATCTCTGTGTTGTCACAAAAGATGTTGATCTTGATTCCGTCAGTCTGGCCGATAATCAGTCCGGAGTGCTTCTGAATCTTAATGACAAAAAAGTGCTTTACGCAAAAGGTGCCTACAATAAAGTATATCCTGCAAGTATCACAAAGATTATGACTGCAATGCTTGCCCTGAAATACGGAAATATGGATGATACAGTAACGATCTCCCAGGAAAATGTTACTCTGGAATCCGGTTCTCAGGTAGCTGGCTTCTGGGCTGGCGATCAGGTTACTATGGATCAGCTTCTTCACTGTCTGCTTGTATATTCGGCTAATGATGCAGCCTCAGCAATTGCAGAGCATATAGGTGGAACAACAGACAAATTCGTGGAAATGATGAATTCTTTTGCTGCGGAGCTGGGCTGCACAGGAACACATTTTACAAACCCGCACGGGCTGCAGGATGAGAATCATTATACTACACCGTATGATATCTATCTGATGCTGAAAGAGGCGTTGAATTATCCGGAATTTACAGATATCACACAAATGTCTTCTTATACAGTTACTTATAAGCATTCCGATGGTTCCGATGCAAGTACTACCTTGACTGCAACAGATCATTACCTTACCGGTGAAGCTACAACTCCTAAGGACGTCACGATTCTTGGAGGAAAAACAGGAACAACAGACAAAGCAGGAAACTGTCTGGCACTGTTAAGTCAGAATGCTTACGGCAAGCCATTTATTTCCATTGTCATGGGAGCTTCTTCTAAAGATGTTCTTTATCAGGAGATGACATCCTTGCTTCAAAATATCAACTGATCCATTAAATATTAATGGAATCTAAAAATATAAAAACAGCAGCTGTTGCATAAATCTTATGCGTGGCTGCTGTTTTTTCCATAAAATATGTTTTAATATACTTCTACCGTATCATCGCTCCCTGTATCTCCCGTATCATCACCAAGATCAGAATCTGAGGTATCCCCTGTATCTGTGTTATCATCGATCACTTCATCGGAGCCGGTATATGAATTATCAGTATTATCGGCTGGAATCTCATCACTACCTGTATCTCCGGTGTTGTCGGACACATAGGAATTATCATTGTTATAACTATCGTCACCAGTATTATCCGGAGTGTAATCAGAGCTGTCAGTATACGTATTTTCATTATCTGTATTATCCGTGCTGTCATAGGAATAATCAGGTTCCGTTTCGCTGTTATAGCTGTCTTCTGTATAAATTGGAAAATATTCATCATTTCCTGAGTCTGCTGATTCCTGGGAAGTCGAATCAGTAACAGGCTGTGCTGCATTATTATCCGGTATTGCAGTAAGATGTGATGTTGTTCCATCTTTCGGTACAATAATGTATATTCCCAGCATTACGATACACAATGCCATTGCAAGACCGGCGATCTTCATTTCCTCCATATGTCTCATAGTTTTTATCTCCTGTCGTTTTTCTGTATTATATCACACAAAATAACAGATTTGTAAATCAGGTATCAATTTCTTTGATTTTTATGTATTACTTTTATCTAAGAAATATTATGGACACTTTTTCTTATCCTGTTTATAATATATTACAGAATGATATAAAAAGCTGTCTGAGCCCATATGAAACGGAGGAAAATTATTTATGAGTGATTATATTACAACCTACACCGGAAAGCATTTTGACCCACTTCATCCACAGGCAGAACTGATCTGTATAGAAGATATCGCACATGCGCTTTCACTGATCTGCCGCGGAAATGGACACGTAAAAACATTTTTCTCAGTAGGACAACATTGTATATTCTGTGCCCGGGAGGCACTTGCGCGAAATGCTTCCAAACGTCTGGCACTGGCAGCACTTCTCCATGATGCCAGTGAATGTTATATGTCTGATGTTCCCAGACCCTTTAAAAAAAGTCTGCACGATTATCAGAAACAGGAGGACAAACTTCTTGACATTATTTATACAAAATATCTAGGTTCTGTGCTTTCAGAAGCGGAAGAACAGCAGCTGCACTTCATAGATAATGATCTGCTATGGTATGATATGAAATATCTTTTAAACGAACCTCCCGCAGAACCACAGCCACCCCTTCATATTTCGGCAGATCATACAGTACGTGCGTTTGAAGAAGTAGAGGAAGAGTACCTGAGCCTTTTTAAGGAACTGAATGATTAAACTTTTACCACAGAAGTAAAAAAAAGGATGAATAATTCTATGGAACGATTAGTTTTTCATATTGACGTAAACAGTGCATTTCTTTCATGGGAAGCTGTACGCAGAGTAGAGCAGGGCCTGCCTGACCTCCGTGAGCTTCCTTCCTGTATCGGAGGGGATCCCAGCAAACGGACAGGCATTGTAGTGGCAAAATCCATTCCTGCGAAAAAATATGGCATACAGACCGGTGAACCTATGGCAATGGCACTCCGTAAATGTCCAGCACTGGTCACAGTTCCTGCTGACTTTGAACTTTATGATAAATGCTCCCGGGCTTTTAAGGATATCTGTAGATCTTATGCTCCTGTCATGGAATCTTTTTCCATAGATGAAGTATTTCTTGATATGACGGGGACTTCATTTATCTATCCAGATCCCATTGCAACAGCTCACGAAATTAAGGATCAGATACATCGTGAGCTTGGTTTTACTGTAAATGTGGGTGTTTCCACTAACAAGCTTCTGGCAAAAATGGCTTCAGATCTTGAAAAACCGGATAAAGTCCACACCATGTTTCCGGATGAGATCCCTGTCAAAATGTGGCCTCTTCCGGTGCGAGAGCTCCTTTTTCTGGGCAAATCTTCTGAACAGAAGCTTAACGCGGCCGGGATCCGAACGATTGGGGAACTGGCTCATGAAAAAAAATCAAAAATCCAGCAGCTTTTAGGTGATAAGGCTGGTCAGCAGCTGCATCAGTATGCCAATGGCCTAGATGACTCCCCTGTGAAAGCACAGCCTGAAGAGGCGAAAGGTTTCAGCGTGGAGACAACCTTCAATGATGATATGATTTCGCTGGAACAGATTTTTCCACTTCTTCTGGAACAATGTGATATCCTTGCAACACGTATGCGACGCAAAAAGAAAAAATGCAGCTGTATATCTGTGACTTTCCGCACTTTGGATTTTCAGAACAGATCTCATCAGATGAAGCTTTCCAATGCCACTGATATTACTGATGAAATCTATACAAACGTCCGAAAATTGTTTGCAGATTCCTGGAAGGGACAGCCTCTCCGCCTGATCGGAGTATCTTTGACAGGACTTACCGATGATTCTTTTGAACAGCTGTCCTTTTTCGAGGATACCAGCGAAAAGGAACGACATCAAAAACTGGATGCTGCTCTGGACTCCATCCGTCTTAAATTTGGCAACGACAAAGTTACCCGCGCCAGTATCATGAACAGCACTGCGCGCGTTGCCCGAAAAGCACGTGCACAGATGGAAAATGAAAGGGGCTGTTGATTAAACACACAAATCCAACAAATACGCGACTTTTTATAAAAATTGCTGGATTTTTTAAAAATGCTCTTGTGTTTTCGGTTATAGTGCACTATAATATAAAGCATATTGATAGCAATTTTATTCAAAATTATTATACGTGTCTAAGGAGGAAAACAGGATGGTTGAACTGATCGTAGGAAAGAAAGGCAAAGGCAAAACAAAAGTACTGTTAGACAAGGTAAACGGAGCTGTGAAAGATGCAAACGGCAGTATCGTTTACTTAGACAAGAGCACCAAGCACATGTATGAGCTGAATAATAAGGTTCGTCTTATTGATGTTTCCGGATTCCCGGTTAAGAATGCCGATGAGTTCGTAGGTTTTATCTGCGGTATTCTGTCACAGGATCATGATCTGGAACAGGTTTATCTTGACAGCTTCCTGACAACAGCAAAACTCGAAGGTAAAGATGTAACAGAGACACTTGATCAGTTAAGCGCAATCGGTGATGAGTTTAAGGTTTCTTTCATCATCAGCATGTCTCTGGATAAAGAGGAAGTTCCGGCAGCATACCAGGATAAGATTATCTGCGCGTTATAATAAAATTGAATATTGGAAGTGTATGATCAGTACATACGAAGAAATACACAATTATCAGGGGGAATCTGTCAACAGCAGATTCCCTTTTTGGGTGCAAAATCGTAAAGAAACTTATCTCCCATACAAAAAAACATTGACATTACAACTATTGTAAGGTTTAAATTATACACATGGAGGTCTTATAATCATGGAAAAAAATCTTACAACCGGAAATCTTTTTAAAACGATCGTATATTTTGCACTGCCATATCTATTGTCCTATTTTCTGCAGACGTTATATGGCATGGCAGATCTTTTTATCACAGGTCAGTTCTGTCATGTAGATGCTATTACGGCTGTATCCAATGGCAGTCAGGTTATGCATATGCTGACAGTTATTATTGTAGGCCTTGCCATGGGTGCTACCGTTACCATAAGCCGTGCAATCGGCGCAGACAAAAAAAAGGATGCTGCAAGGGCTATCGGAAACACAGTAACTCTGTTCATGTTTGTATCTATTATATTCACAGCAATCCTTCTTCTTTTTGTAAGACAGATTGTTGCACTTATCGGAATTCCCAGTGAAGCAGTAGCCGGAACAACACAGTATCTTGTTATCTGTTTTATTGGAATCCCTTTTATTACGGCATACAATATTATCAGTTCTATTTTTCGTGGAATGGGCGATTCCAGAACGCCCATGTATTTCGTTGCGATCGCCTGCGCCGCGAATATTGTTCTTGACTATGTTTTTATTGGATTTTTCCATATGGGTCCATCCGGAGCAGCATTTGGAACCACCCTTGCACAGACACTCAGCGTTATCATTGCATTAGTTTCCATCTGTAAAAAAGGAATGGGGATTCATCTCATAGCTGCTGATTTTTGTCCGGATCATCGCGTTATGACTCAGATCTTAAAAATTGGTATCCCTGTTGCTGTGCAGGATGGCTGCATTCAGGTTGCATTTATTGTGATCACCATCATTGCCAATCACAGGGGACTTAATGATGCCGCAGCTGTGGGAATCGTGGAAAAGGTTATCAGTGCCGTATTTCTGGTTCCGTCCTCTATGCTGGCAGCGGTCTCAGCACTGGCGGCTCAGAATATCGGTGCCGGAAAACATGACCGTGCAGCAAAAACTTTGCGCTATAGTATTATGATCACTACCATTTACGGAATCATCATTTCTGTGATTGTACAGCTGATAGCACCTGGTATTGTTCAGGCGTTTACTGCAGAGGCTGCCGTGGTCGTACTCGGTACCCAATATATCCGTTCCTATATCTGGGACTGTATTTTTGCAGGCATTCATTTCAGCTTTACCGGATATTTCTGTGCATATGGAAAATCCTATATCGGATTTATTCACAATATCATTGCGATCATTCTTGTCCGTATTCCAGGTTCCTATCTGGCATCCAGATTTTTCCCGGATACGTTGTTTCCTATGGGAATGGCCGCACCGGCAGGCTCACTTCTTTCTGTGCTGATCTGTCTTTTGGCCTATGGCTGGCTGAAAAGCCATTCTGGTCTGTTTAAAGCACAACCGGAAACAGGAGTGAACGATGGAAGATAAAAAATTGTTTCTCATCGGTGAAGTTGCAAAAATGTTTCACATCAGTATGGGAACACTTCGTCATTATGAACAGGCTGCTCTTCTGGAACCGGAATATACAGACCCGGATACCGGATACCGCTATTATGGTCCGCGTCAGTTCGAACTGCTCAATACCATACGATATCTCAGGGTTCTGGATTTTCCACTTTCCCAGATAAAAGCATTTCTGGACAATCGTGACACAGAGATCATTGAGGAAAAACTGGTTCATCAAAAAGAAGTGATACAGCGTAAGCAGAGGGAGCTGGAACGATTGATAACGGTATCACAAACAATACCGATAAATTCGTAACAGAAATCTGTATTCCGGTAAATGTCTGATTATGTCCGTATGTTTATTCTTTTCTGATTCTGTGGTATACTTACGAAAGAATAAACATACAGGAGAGTTTCATATGAATTATTTACTGGAAAAAATCAATCAGACGAATGCTTCTGCATTTACACACAGTGGAAAATTTCATGCAGATGACGTTTTTTCTGCTGCCCTGCTTTTATATCTGAATCCTGAGATTACAATTATACGTGGGAACAAAGTACCGGACGATTACGAAGGAATTGTTTTTGATATCGGAAGAGGAGAGTTTGATCATCACCAGAAGGACAGCCGCATTCGAGAGAATGGAATTCCTTACGCAGCATTCGGACTTCTATGGGAAGTATTAGGAGAGGAGATCCTCGGTGCAGAACTTGCAGAAAAATTTGACGAAGCCTTCGTTCAGCCGCTGGATAACAATGACAATACCGGAGAAAAAAATGAGCTTGCCACTTTGATTGGGAATTTTAATCCTGGTTGGGATTCCACGGGAAGCAATGACCAGGCTTTTTTTCAGGCTGTCAGTGTTGCCGGTATGATTCTGGAAAACAAATTCGAGCGTTACCGTGGCAATGAACGTGCAGATATGCGCGTAGAAGAGATTTTATCACAGCACCAGAAGAATCTTGATTCCGGCGAGACTCCTGCTGAGAATACCAATATTCTGGTACTTCCGGAATTTATCCCCTGCCAGAAAAAACTTTCCGAAACAAACATCGCTTTTGTGATCTTTCCTTCCAACCGTGGAGGCTACTGTATCCAGCCGCAGAAAAAGGAATATTCCATGAACTATAAGTGCAGCTTTCCTTCCCAGTGGCTTGGCCTGGAGGGATCGGAGCTTGCAAAAGTCACAGGCCTTGACAGTGCCATTTTCTGTCACAAGGGCGGATTCCTTATGACCTGTGGAACGCTGGAGGATTCCCTCAGAGCATGTCGAAGCAGCCTTGCAGCCTTTCACGAAGAAGCGGTGATCGTAAGTCTGGGAGCAACGGAAGAAGCTCTCGTTCTTTTGCAGGAACTTGCAACAACTGCAGCTGTCAGGATTACGCAGCTTCCTCTTCCGGAACTACCGGAGATTTCCATACAGAACGCCTACGGAGAGGTTGCCCTGGAAAAATCTGAATGGAAGAGCTATATCAAAGAGCAGGTGAAACAGATCCTGAAATATAAGCCGGAAGCTGTTTTTGTGTCAGATGCCATGTTTTCTCTGTATCCAATCGTTCATGCACTGCGTAAAAAACATATCCCGGTTCTTACCATGGTAGAAAAAGATAACAGGAAACTTCTGGTACGGATTCCATCCGGATCATAAGGCATTATAAAAAATCTGCACTTAAAATATCCTTTTATATCATGTAGCACCATAATATCAGAAAGAAGGCTTTTGTTCATGCGTGAAGAAAAATTTAAAATGGAAAGACAGGGACTGATCCAGGTAGGAGATAAAGTAAAGATCTCGGAATTTCTCTCTGCCACCAATTACAGCTATATCATCGAACCTGCAGTGGCGATGTCCGGCTGCTACAAAAATGCAGACCGCATTAAGTCAAAAGAAGGTATTATCAAGAGTATTGAACATACACCACGTGGTTTTATCGTTACAACAGAATTTGATGAATAAAATCATATAGAGTATCTAAAAATCCGGCCGTTGACAATCTGCCGGATTTTTCTTGTAAAAATTGTCTAATTTTTCCTGGATTGTTTTGTGAAAATCTGGTATTATAAAGAAGATATTCGTGTAATTTCTCATAATTATCGGGAAATTACAAATTTTTAGAACAGAGGTGTAATATTATGAGCTGGTACAACGAAGCAATTTTCTATCATATTTATCCACTTGGACTTACAGGAGCTCCGAAGGAAAATGATTACGGGACTCCTGTACATCGACTGAATACCCTGCTGCCGTGGATTGACCATATCAAAGAGATCGGCTGTACTGCCTTATATATCGGTCCGCTTTTTGAGAGTGTGGGACATGGCTATGAGACAACCGATTACAAAAAACTGGACTCACGTCTGGGAACGAATGAGGATCTTACCAACTTTGTAAAAGCATGCCACGAAAAAGGAATCCGTGTGATCTTTGATGGTGTATTCAATCATACTGGCCGGGATTTCTTTGCATTTAAGGATATTCAGAAAAACCGGGAGAATTCCCCATATGTGAGCTGGTACTGCAACGTGAATTTCGGTGGCAATACAGAATACAATGACGGCTTTTCTTATGAAAACTGGGGTGGATACAACCTTCTTGTGAAGCTGAACCAGCGTAACCCTAAAGTACAGAATTATATCTGCGATGTGATCCATTTCTGGGTTTCCGAGTTTGATATTGATGGTATCCGTCTGGATGCTGCTGATGTACTTGATTTTGATTTTATGCGAATTCTTCGCCATACAGCCGATGAGGTAAAAAAAGATTTCTGGCTGATGGGAGAGGTAATCCATGGAGATTACAGCCGCTGGGTAAACGGACAGACACTTCACAGCGTTACCAATTATGCACTGCATAAGGCTCTTTACAGTGGACATAATGATCATAACTATTTTGAGATTGCCCACACTGTAAAATATCTCCAGAATATGGGAGATCTCGATCTGTACAATTTTGTGGACAACCATGATGTAGAGAGAATTCACACCAAACTTATGAACAAGGCACATTTTGCTCCGGTGCATGTATTGCTCTATACTTTACCAGGTGTACCAAGTATTTACTATGGATCTGAATTTGGAATCGACGGCAAAAAAGAGAAGTTTTCCGATGCCAGCTTGAGACCAGCTCTTGCTCTTGATGATTATGCAGACTCTGTCAAAAAGAATCCGTGTACTGCACTGATCGCAGCCCTCGGCAAAATCCGTCAGAATACTCCTGCATTAAGTTATGGAAGCTATGCAGAGCTGGCTCTTACCAACCGCCAGTTTGCTTTTGCAAGAGATCTGGATGGCATTCGTGTGATCGTTACTGTAAACAACGATGACAGCGAGGCCGAGATGAACCTTCCAACCGGAAGTGCTCCGGAGTATGTTGGTGCTCTTACAGGAAAAAGGGTTACTGCTCAGGGGGGACGTATCCGTGTAAATGTTGCTGCCAACAGTGGCGAGATCTGGCTTCCGGCCGGTGACATGCCGGAGTATAAGCCGGTACAGGTGGAAACTCCGAAAGCTGAAAAACCAGAAACCATTCACGAAACCCCTGACAATACTCAGGCTAATGAAGAAGTGACGACAGAAACCATTCCAGAGGAAGAAAATATTGTCCCTGTTTCCAATAAAACTCCGGAGGAAATGACTGTCGCAGAACTTCAGAATGCTATTTTAGCCAAAATGGCAGGAAACGGCCCTGTAGATGATCAGATGAAAAAGACCGTATACGATAATATCTGGTACGATTCTCTTGTAAACTGGCTGAAAAGTTTCCGCTAGAATTTTAACCGAATAACTTGAATAACCACCAAAAAGAACGGAGGCTACTGTAATTAGTACGTAGCTTCCGTTCTTTTAATATTTCAACATAAATTATATTATTTTTTTATCGTTCATCAAACGGCACAAAGTCTGTATGATGTCCTACATATTTATAAGCAGGACGGATGATCTTGTTTGCACTGATCAGCTCTTCCAGGCGGTGTGCACTCCAGCCAGGCATACGTGCGATAGCGAAGATCGGAGTGAAAAGTTCTTCCGGAATTCCAAGCATGCTGTAAACAAATCCACTGTAGAAGTCCACATTCGCACAGACATTCTTGAATAGTTTTCTGTGTTCCATAACCAGCTTACCAGCGATTCCTTCAACTTTATCATAAAGTCTGAATTCATCGGTCATTCCTTTTTCCTCGGCAAGGGCCTGGGCAAACCGCTTCAGGATTACTTCACGAGGATCGGAGAGTGTATATACCGCATGTCCCATACCATAGATCAGTCCTGCATGATCAAAAGCTTCTTTATTCAGAACCTTCTGCAGATATTCCGTAATCTCTTCATCACTTTCCCAGTCCTTTACATTGGCTTTCAGATCTGCAAACATGTTCTGAACCTTCAGGTTGGCGCCACCGTGACGTGGTCCTTTCAGTGAACCGATAGAAGCAGCAGTTGAAGAGTAGCTGTCTGTACCGGAAGAAGTAACTACATGTGTGGTAAAGGTGGAGTTGTTACCACCACCGTGTTCTGCGTGAAGTACAAGGGCGATATCAAGAACTTTGGCCTCCAGTTCTGTATACTTGCCATCTGGACGAAGCATAAGAAGAATATTCTCTGCCATGGAAAGTCCTCTCTGAGGATTACGGATAAAGAGTGTATCGTCCTTTCGGAAATGGCGGTATGCATGATAGGAGTAAACCGCAATCTCAGGAAGCTTGGCAATCAGTTCCAGCGACTGTCTGAGAACATTTTCTGTGGAGATGTCTTCCGGGTTATCATCATATGTATAAAGTGCAAGTACGCAGCGCTCCATAGCATTCATGATATTGGCATTGGTTCCCTTCATAACGACATCGCGGACAAAACGACCTCCAAGATCCTCCATATCAAAAAGAAGCTCCAGGAATCTGGAAAGTTCATCCTTACTTGGAAGCTGGCCGAAAATAAGAAGATAGATTGTTTCCTCAAAACCAAAACGTCTGTCTTTCAGGCCATTGATAATATCCTGCACATTGATTCCCTGATAATACAGCTCACCATCTGCCGGAATACGTCTGCCATTAACCAGCTTATAACCGGTAACATCTGAAATTTCGGTAAGACCGGTAAGTACACCTTTACCGGCTGAATCACGAAGACCTCTTTTTACATCATATTCCACATAGAGATTGGGATCGATGTGATGATGCTTCAGCAGTTCCTGCTCAAAAAACTTCATTCTGCCTCTCAGCTGTTCGGAGTCCTCCAGACTCATCATTTCATGCTTTTTTTCCATAATCTTTTCCTCATTTCCCCATTGTATATTAAAAAACACTGATACAGTCAGATTGGTTACATCTTTGTAATCAGTGTTCGGGTATGGCATACATTTGTGTTCACCTGGTTAATAATTTTACAGTAAAAAATATAAAAATGCAATAGGATATTTTATTTTTTGTGTATAAATATTCATTTTCTGATATATTTTATCTATTATTGTATTTATTTACCAAAATCCGTCTGGTTTCCATATGTAATCTGTGATATGATAGTCAGGTAGTGTTTTCTTATATATAAGAAGGGAGAATTTAAAAGAATGCAAAGCAGCTCTGACTCCGATCACATTGATCGCAGCCTCCGCTCAGCCAGCTCTCAGTCAGGCTCAGATTGCCATTCTGCTTCAGAACGCCATGTTTGTAGCAGGTATCGCCACTCTGATCCAGCTTTATCCGCTCTGGAAGATCGGTTCCCGGCTTCCAGTGGTCATGGGCGTCAGCTTTACCTTTGTTACTGTTTTAAGCACTGTTGCAGCAAATTATGGGTACCCTGCTGTGATCGGCGCTGTTATGATAGGTGGTCTTATATCATCTTTCTGGTATCTGCGGCTGAAACAATTGGTGATACTTCAGCACTGGTATCATCCGGACTGGACCGGGAGATCACAGGAAAAAAAATCTCCGGATCACTGGCCTGTGACGGATATGCTTCCACCATTTCCTCTTTGTTTGGCTGTCCGCCTGTAACCTCGTTTTCTCAGAACGTAGGCCTGGTTGCTATGACAAAGGTTGTAAATCGTTTTACGATCATGACCGGTGCTGTATGTATGATTCTGGCAGGACTTCTTCCGCCGATCGGTAATTTCTTTGCCTCACTTCCGGATTCTGTTGTGGGCGGATGTACCATTATGATGTTTGGCTCTATTTTGACCTCTGGTGTACAGATGATTGCATCCTGCGGCTTTTCCCAGAGAAATATTACGATCGTTTCTCTTTCCCTGGCTGTGGGTATCGGTTTTACTACGGCAAGTGAAAGTGGAATCTGGGATATTTTCCCATCTATCATACAGTCTGTTTTTGCAGAAAATGTAGTTGCTGTTGTATTTGTCATATCTATTGTTTTAAGCTGCATACTGCCTGAAAATATGGATATTGAAAAAAAAATAAAAGAGTAGGATAGTGATGTAATATGTTTAAAATACTGATTGCTGAGGATGACCGTGAACTGCGTCAGCTTTTCCGGCATGTTCTTCTGAAAAACGGCTATACCGTGAAAGGTGTTTCGGATGGGCAGGAAGCTCTTGTAGCCCTTGAGCATGATTATTATGATCTGATCATTTCCGATATCATGATGCCGAATATGGATGGCTATGAGCTGGTACGTTCTCTGAGAGATTCCGGTGATTCCATACCGGTTCTTATGGTCACAGCTAAGGATGCTTTTGATGATATGCGGATGGGATTTCTTTCAGGCACCGATGATTACATGGTGAAACCGGTAAATATTAATGAGTTGGTCTTACGTGTAGGTGCGCTTCTTCGGAGAGCTCAGATGATCAATGAACGGAAGCAGCGTATTGGGGATACGATACTGGAATGCGATTCTCTGACTGTATATACTCCGGATGAGACGATGGTTCTTCCGCAGAAAGAATTCATGCTTTTATATAAGATGATTTCTTTTCCAGGGAAAATTTTTACCAGGCAGCAGCTGATGGATGATATCTGGGGATATGATTCTTCCAGCGATGCTCATACGGTTGATGTACATATCGGCCGTCTGAGAGAACGTTTCCGTGATAATACAGATTTCAGGATCGTTACGATCCGTGGGGTTGGATATAAGGTGGTAAAAGCATGAAAAAGATTCATCTGAGTATACGTATGCGTTTTATCCTTATGATCATGTCGGAACTGATCTGCGTGTCATTTGTTTCCTGGCTCGTTATGGATGTTCTTCATATTTCCGACATTCCTTATACTGTATGGATCATTATTTCCAGCGTGATCGCAGGTATTGTCCTTAATAATTTTCTCAGCATCCGGTATTTTGGACCTGTCCTGAAGCTGAAAAAAGCAATGCAGCAGGTAGCAGAAGGTGATTTTTCCATTCGTCTGAAGGCAGGAAATGAGCTTGAAGAGATTCAGGATATCTACACGAATTTTAATCGGATGGTACAGGAACTGGAGGCTACAGAAATTCTGCAGACAGATTTTGTCTCCAATGTTTCCCATGAATTCAAAACCCCGATCAGCGCGATTGAGGGCTATGCCACCCTTTTGCAGAATAGTGAGGTTCCTGTTTCAGGAGAACAGGAAGAATATATTGATAAAATTCTTTTTAACACGCGAAGGCTTTCTCATTTGGCAGGAAATATTCTGCTTTTATCAAAGATTGAGCATCAGTCGATCCAGACACGGCAGAACTGGTACCGGCTGGATGAACAGATCCGTCAGTCCATTGTTCTGCTGGAACCGGACTGGTCAAAAAAAGAGATTGAATTCGATGTGGATATGGTAGATGTTGAATATATGGGAAATGAAAGTCTGATCAGCCATGTATGGGATAATCTGCTTTCTAATTCTGTAAAGTTCAGTCCCGTCGGTGGTACGATCCATATCCGCATGGTGCCTGAGGGCAAAAAAATCCTCTTTTCAATAGAAAATGAAGGGCCATGGATCAGTGAGGACGCACTGAAACATATTTTTGACAAATTTTACCAGGAAGATAGTTCGCATAAACAGGAGGGGAATGGGCTGGGGCTTGCTCTGGTAAAGCAGATTCTGAATTTGTGTAAAGGAAGCATTACTGCCGAAAATATTCCTGATGGAGGCTGTCGTTTTACAGTAACTTTATAAAATGAGCATTTTTTCAGACCAGATACAGGTGTGCATGATTTTTTTGCATGCCTGTATTTTTTGTTTTGTACAAAATATTTCTCCAACATCAACAATTGTTGAGAAACAGTTGATATTCAGTTGCAAAACTTATATTACAGTATACAGTAGCAGAATGACCAATATTTGCTTACCTATAACAATTCAGGAGAATATCAGTATGCAGTTAAAAAAAGAGCCTGCCTACAGAAAGGCAGTAAAAAAGGATTTTCCTTTTATTCAGGAATTCATCAGAAAAAATTACCATGACCGCTGGGAATTCGAAGAACCACACACAGAAAAACATCTGACAAAGATTATGTTTTATGATTATATGATTCACCGGAACCAGATCACAGTTGCAACCTACCGCGACCAGACAGTTGGTGTTCTGATAACCGGAAAACAAAAAGCCGGACATCCGGCACCTGTTTGTCGGCTGAAAAAAGTGTACCATTTTCTTCGCCTGAAACTTTCCGGTGAAGGACGGAAAAATCTAGAGCACTTCAGCCAGATCCGGCAGATGCAGCAGAAGCTGACAACAGATTCAGAAAATCAGATTCTTTTTCTTTATGTAAGCAAAGACTATCGCCGTAATGGAATCGGTTCGGGTCTGCTGGCGCAGCTTTCCCAAAATGAGCGCAATACTTATTCCATATATATGGATCAGATGGATCATCGTTCATTTATGGAAGCTCATGGATTTATAAAGAAAAACGAAACTTCTCAGATGCGCGAACTGAATAAAAAACGGTTCCGTGAAACGATATTTCTTTATCAGGCAAATTGAATTTTGGAATATAACTAATGATGATCTACAGGAGATATAAGATATGAAAAAGATTGGAATCATGGCAGACAGTCACAGTGGAATTTTAAAAAAAGAAGCGGAGGAGCTTGATATCCATGTACTGCCCATGCCTTTTTATCTGAATGGAGAACTTTTCCAGGAAGATCTGGATTTCTCCAGAGCCGGATTTTATGAAAACTTAAGAGAAGGAGCCGATGTGTCAACTTCTCAGCCGTCCCCATCCGAGGTTATGGAAATGTGGGATGAGATGCTGAAAATTTATGAGCAGATCGTTTATATTCCCCTCAGCAGTGGTTTAAGCGGTTCCTGCATGACTGCGGCTGCTTTATCCAGAGAGTCCAAGTACGAAAATAAGGTTTTTGTAGTAGACAATGGGCGGGTTTCTACACCTCTTCATCGCTCTGTTCTGGATGCCATTGAGCTTGTCGAAAAAGGCTATTCTGCTTCTCAGGTTAAAAATATCCTAGAAGTTTCTCGTGATAAAATGGTGATCTATGTAGGTTTAAGTACCCTGGAATATCTGAAAAGAGGAGGACGTATTAAATCCAGTGCGGCTCTGGCTGCAAATCTCCTCAACATCAAGCCGGTTATGAAATTCGGTACCGGTAAACTGGATGTATTTCAGAAGTGCAGAGGCATGAAAAAATCGAGGAAAGCTATGATCGATGCCATGCACACGGAGCTGGAGACCACTTTTAAGGAAGAGTATGCAGCAGGAAAAGTTTATCTTATGGCAGCTTCCAGCAGTACTGAAGAGGTTACTGCTGACTGGGTCGCACAGATCAAAGAAAGCTTTCCGGGCATGGAAGTTATGTGCGATGATCTTTCACTGGGACTTTCCTGCCACATCGGTCCGGACGGCCTCGGCATCGGATGCTCCTGCATGCCGTTATAAGTAAATATCTGTCAGGAGGTATGGTATATAAATCGTTCCTATAAAGTTCTGTATATGCGGGGTGATATTTCACGCATATACAGGACTTTTTTTATTATTTGAGGTTTTGGTTGCTGTTTTGGTGAAAGATAAAGAAAAGAATATGAGATATAGATTTATATATGGCTATTCATGACTGATTTCGTCATAAAGCATGTGGTTTGTTGAATGATTATAATATATCTACATTATTTATATGTGGATTTGTGCATATTTTTTTAAAAAAAGTATTTACAAACCACAGAAACAGACATATAATTATCATGTAAACAACATAAAACAACACAAGCAAAAAAGAAATACAACAACAAACAACATTTTGGAATAAAAGATGAATTACAATATTCATTTAACCGAAATGTCTGATTGACTAGAGTTAATACAGGAGGAAATATATCATGAAAATTCTTGAATCAAAATTTGTACAGGGCTTTATCAAAATGGCAGATGATGGATATCAGCAGGGATGGCACGAAAGAAACGGTGGAAACTTAAGCTACCGTCTGAAAGCAGAAGAAGTAGAGATGATCCGCCCACGTCTGAACGCTCCCGGCGAATGGACCCCGATCGGTGTGGAGGTTCCGGGCCTTGCCGGAGAATTTTTCCTGGTAACCGGAAGCGGTAAATACTTCCGTAACATTATCGTTGACCCGGAAGTATGTCTCGCGATCATCGAGCTTGATGAAACCGGAACAAACTATCGTATCCGCTGGGGACTTGTAGAAGGCGGACGGCCGACCAGCGAGCTGCCTACCCACCTTATGAACCATGAGGTTAAGAAAAAGCTCACGAACGGAAGACATCGTGTTATCTACCATGCACACACTACCAACACTATTGCATTGACTTTTGTTCTTCCGCTGGATGATAAGGTATTTACAAGAGAACTGTGGGAGTCTGCAACAGAATGCCCTGTTGTTTTTCCGGATGGTGTCGGCGTCATCGGATGGATGGTTCCTGGCGGAAGAGACATTGCGATCAAAACAGCGGAACTGATGAAAAAATATGATGTTGTTATCTGGGCTCACCACGGAATGTTCTGTTCAGGAGAAGATTTCGATCTGACTTTCGGGCTGCTCCATACTGTAGAAAAATCTGCTGAAATCCTGGTTAAGATATTATCTATGACTCCGCATAAACTTCAGACGATCACTCCGAATGATTTCCGTGCACTGGCAAAGGATTTCAAGGTTACGCTTCCGGAGGAATTTCTTTACGAGAAAAAATGATCCTGTGAAATAGTTGCTGATTTTTCCGGGCAAATCTGGTATGATAATTTTATTAATTTTATCAAAAAATATCAGAAAGGATAGAAACACACAATGGAAGAATTGTATAAAGCAATCGAAGAGAAGATTAAAGCCAGCGGATACCCGAGAAAGATCTCCGGTGAAGAAGTTTACGATGACATCTGCGATCAGATCGACGGAAAAGAGAATGGAAGTTATGTTCTTCTTTCCAAATTTGATGATGATGTGATATTCGAGTACCATATTACGATTATGGACAGTGAATTTAATCTGGGCATACTTACCATGCGTACTTCGGAGGGGGTATTTGAAGCAAACTTTGATGAATAAATATTATTTCATATGAAGGATTTAAATAAGCGGGAAATAATTTACATAATATATTTTATGTAAATTATTTCCCGCTTTTAATAATTGCAATAACATAATAGATTTTTATCAGTCTTCACGGAGACGAACAGCTTTGGCTGCCTGACGCCGTCTGGCATCGTCCAGAGCTGCGTAATGCTTCTTGGTAGTATTTACATCCTTATGGCCAAGAACGTCCGCTACAAGGTAAATATCGCCGGTTTCCTGGTAAAGAGCTGTGCCGTAGGTGCTTCGAAGCTTATGAGGTGTGATTTTTTTGGTCGTTGTAACTTCTCTGGCATATTTTTTCACCAGATTTTCAATTGCCTGAACACCGATTCGGCGGCGCTGGGTAGAATAGAAGAGAGCATGTTCATGTCCAGCCAGAGGCGCAATGCTTTCTCTGACTTCAAGATATTTTTTTAAGGCTTTTTCCACTTCAGGACCGAAATATACAACCATTTCATTTCCGCCTTTTCGTGTAACCTTGATTCCGTTATTTTTAAAATCCACGTCCTCAACATCCAGGCCAACACATTCTGATACACGGATTCCCGTACCAAGCAGGAGAGTTACAATAGCAAGATCTCTGTCCTTTGTTTTTTCATGGTACATGCGTTTCTGGCCGGTCAGAGTATCACCGCAATGTTCAATATAGTCAAGAAGCATGACAACTTCATCTGTATCCAGGCGGATAATGTTTTTATCATGAATCTTAGGCACATCGATCAAAACCGACGGATTGGTAGTGATCATTTCATGTTTATAATAGTAAGCGTAGAAACTCCGCAAAGCCGAAATTTTACGTTTGACGCCTCGTTCACCGTTTGTTTCGGTTTTGGAAGAGTCAACTGATTTATAAACTTTCAGATATTCTTCGTATTCCTCGAGATCAACAGCTTTGATCTGATCCAAAACATCAACTGTAAAATCCGTCATGGATTTATCCTTGAACATTGGATTCTGATCTAACAGAAACTGAAAAAATATACGGATGTCATATGCATAGGAAATTCTTGTTTTTGTTGTAGTCGTTGCATCAATAGCCCGGAAATAATCCCTGCAAAACGGAGGGAGTGTTTTTAAAACTTCACGGAGCTTTAAAGTATTGTTTATGTCATTTTGTTCGTGGTATGTGATTTTGTTATCCATAAAAACTCCTTTGATTAAAATCTGTGCTGAAGAAGTGGTTTTTCTGCTCATCTATATCTATACGACAAACCCGAGTTTTTCAAATAGATGAACAATGAAACCAGCCACTTCTTATGATTTTGTTTATTTTTACTGTAAACTGCAAATAAAGTGCCTCCCTCAGGAAGCACTTACATTGATCAATGTTTTGATTATTATTTCTTCATGCTCTCATCAAAAATAATTGTAAATGGTCCGTCGTTTTCTAATGAAACTTTCATGTCTGCTCCGAAAATTCCGTGTTCTACAACTGGAACCTGTTTTTTGGCTTCTGAAATAATGTATTCGTACAGATGATTTGCCTCATCCGGAGAACCGGCTTCAATAAAGCTTGGTCTGTTTCCTTTTCGGCAATTTGCATATAAGGTAAACTGTGAAACAAGAAGCAATTCTCCGTTTACATCTGCCAGGGATAAATTGGTCTTTCCGTTTTCATCTTCGAAGATTCTAAGTCCCAGAAGCTTCTTCAGATACCAGTCAGCATCTTCTTTTGTATCTTCACGGCTAACGCCGACCAGAACCAGAAACCCCTTATTAATCTTTCCGACGGTTTCACCGTCTACTTTAACCTCTGCGTGATTTACACGTTGGATCACAAATTTCATATCTTTTTCTTTCTCCGCTTTTCTTTCTGCTTCAGACGGAATCCTATATATTTAGCCTGAATAAACTTTACAAAATATGCAAACATTCGTTTGATTTCATTCCATGCACCGGTCCAGAATCTGTTCTTTTCTGTCTGAATTGCGACTGATTGTATCTTTGCTTTTGCCGTAGATTCTTTTACCGGCATTGGAAGGGCTTTTCCGGAAAGGGGATCAACACAGTCAATGTCTTTGTAAAAATCCGAGTCTGCAGACATCTCTTTCTCATCAAGACTACGTCCGATCAGTTTCCATACAGCGGCATTTAAAACAGCAAAAACAGGCACTCCGACGATCATACCAGGAACTCCGAAAAGTCCGCCACCGATCATAATCGCAACAATGACCATAAAGCTTGACAATCCTGTGGACTCACCAAGAATCTTCGGTCCGAGGATATTTCCGTCAAACTGCTGAAGAATCAATATAAAAATCAGGAAATACAAACTCTGCAGTGGATTTACGAGCAAAATAAGAAGGATACATGGAATTGCTCCCAGGTATGGACCAAAAAACGGAATAATATTGGTAACGCCTACGATCACACTGACCAGAATTGCATATGGGGTTCCCATAATAGCTGTCCCAACATAACATAACACACCTATGATCGCGGAATCCAGAATCTTACCACTTATAAATCCACCAAAAGTCTTGTGCGTAAAGCGCATGGCATGAACCATGAATGTTGCCCATTTTGCAGGGAGAACTGCATATGTGGCCATTTTAGCCTTTGCAACAAATCCCTCTTTATCAGCAAGAATGTACAGAGACACGATAGCTCCGATAAGAAAATTCTTCAGGAAAACAAGGAGATCCAGAAAGCTTGCAGATATGTTCTTCATCATGGACTGCATCTGCGGAAGTAATGTATTTGTCAGATATTCCTGCAGTCTGCTTGAATACTGGTTAATCTGGGTGATCATATCCGGATTCAGTTTCCAGCCCTTTTTTACAATGGAATTCAGCCAGTCTTCCACTACATTCACATAATGAGGAAAACTGTAAATAATATTCACGATGCTTCGGATCAGCTGAGGAAGGATCATCATGACAAGTGCATAGATCACCAGAAACATGAAAAATACAGATAAGAGTACGCAGATCCAGCGGACTATTTTTTTCCCTTTTTTCTGAAGTATTTTTTCTCTTTTTTCAAACAGGGGAAAAATAATCTTCCTCTCCAGAAAATTGACGATCGGGGTCAGAAGATACGCAATAGCTGCACCATAAATAATGGGTGCCATAATGCTGAAAAACGTCTTAATTCCGGTGACCAGGGATTGCATATGAAAAATCCCATAATAAAAAAGAATACTGGCCGCAATAACCAGAAATGCAGTTACACCCAACTGCACATAGCGATGATTCCAACGAAATTTCATAATAATATTCCTCCACTATGTGAATTATAACATAACATTTCCTGTTTGTGTCTAAAAAAAGCATAAAATACTTATATCTTTTCTTAACAAATATAAAAGTACCCTGCCGGTTCAGGCAGGGTACCAAAAATGAAATTCGATACTTATTTTTTGAGACTGTCATAAATATGAACAGCTTCAATGATCGCTTTCGCAGTTCCATCAATACCAAGCTTGCTGCTGTCCAGGCAAAGATTATAACTGTCAGCAGAACCCCATTTTTTGTTGGTATAATAATTATAATAGCTGGAACGGCTCTTATCTGTCTTGTTGATCATATCTTTCGCTTCTTTGGCATTTTTGTTGTATTTCTCGGAAATACGGTTAATACGCCAGTCAAGATTCGCATGGATAAATATACTGAAGCAGTCCTTATCATCAGCCAGCGCATAATCCGCACACCGTCCAACCATTACACACGGACCTTCGGCAGCCAGTTTCTTGATTGCTTCAAACTGTGCCAGAAAAATCTTATGATTCATTGGCATATCTGTAAAACCGGCGGATGAATACCCGAAAGAATAGGTATCCATTACAAGCGAATAAAGAAAACTGTTTGTAGGTTTCTCATCATGATGTTCAAACAGCTCCTTGCAGATTCCGCTGTCATTGGCTGCATGTTCCAGCAGCTCTTTGTCATAGCATTTAATTCCGAAATATTTGGCAACTTCCTGTCCGATCTGTCTTCCGGCACTGCCATATTTACGACCAATTGTAATAATGGAACTTGTTGTATTGTTATTCATAACAGCCACATCCTTTCTGCATATGAGTCGGCGAAAAGATACTACAATATCCGCCTCGTCTTTAATGTTTCTATTATACAATACATTGCACAATTTTTCCAGCTATTTTCGCAATTTTGACAGCAATTTAACAAAATACTCGGGAAGTGGTGCACTAAATTCCATATATTCGCCAGTTCGTGGATGTACAAATCCAAGAATCATCGCATGAAGAGTCTGTCCTTCCAGATGATATGGATTTCTGGATGAACCATATACCGTGTCGCCAAGAAGTGGGTGACCAATACTCGCCATATGAACACGGATCTGATGTGTACGCCCTGTCTCTAGCCGGCATTCTACATAAGTGGCATTTCCAAAACGCTCAATAACCTTGTAATGGGTGACAGCTTCCTTGCCGTTTTTGGGATTGATAGCCATTTTTTTTCGTTCTGTTGGATGACGCCCGATAGGGCCTTCAATTGTCCCCTCGTCTTCTTTCAGATTCCCCTGTACGATAGCCCGATACCGTCTTCTGATACTGTGACACTTCAGCTGTTCAGCCAGCTCTCTGTGTGCAGTATCATTTTTACAGACCAGAAGTGCGCCAGTTGTATCTTTGTCGATCCGGTGAACAATTCCAGGACGCAGAACCCCGTTAATACCGGAAAGGCTGTCTCCACAATGTGCCATAACTGCATTTACCAGGGTTCCCTGATAATGTCCTGCAGCAGGATGCACAACCATCCCTTTTGGCTTGTTGACGATCAGAACGTCATCATCCTCATAAAGAATATCCAGAGGAATATCCTCCGGAATGATATCCGGTTCACTGGAATCCGGAACTTCAAGATGGATACTGTCATTTTCACGGAGTTTGTAATTGGATTTTACCTTTTTTCCTCCGACAGTAACCTGTCCGTCTTTCAGAAGCTTCTGGATAAAAGACCTTGAAAGACCGCTGTCCTTCTCTGCAAGATAGCGGTCAATTCGTACACCGGATTCATTTTTTTCTGCTGTATAATCATATATTTCCATATTTTATCTCTCCTGCAAGATAAGATCAGTGTTTTCTGCCCAGAAATGAAAAATCATCATCCCGGTATTTCGTACAGACAAAAAGAATCAATAATATTCCGCTTACAACTACGTAAATATCCGCCAGATTAAAAACAGGAAAATTAATCAGCGAAAAATAAATAAAATCAATTACATATCCTCTGAAAAAACGGTCAATAAAATTTCCAAGAGCCCCGGAAGAAAGAACCGCTGCGATCATAAGCAATGGGAGATAAAAACGTTCTTTAGGAATATGTATCCAGGCATAAACGATCACTCCAAGAAACAGAATACTTATTATCGCAAAAAACAGTACACCTCCCTGAAACATTCCAAAAGCAATTCCACGGTTCTCCGGATAAAGATAATGCAACTCCAGTACGCCTGGGATCAAAGATATTGAGGGCTGTTTCTTTAAATATACGTAAGCCAGCCGTTTTGCAATCTGATCTGCAGCAACAAGAACCAGCATCAGTAAAATATCAAAGATCAGACAGCTGACAGCAGAAATCTTCTGATGCGTATTTGTTCTGTTGATCATAAAGTAATCTCCTGAATACAGGAAAGAAGTTCCTCGTCTTTAACAGTTTTATCAATAAAACTCTTTCCGATTCCATCCATCAAAATAAATTTGATATGGCCCTGTTCCATTTTTTTGTCTTTTTTTGTTGCTGCAAGAACTTCTTCCGGAATAAGCCCATCTACATGTACCGGAAGATCATAATCTTCACAGCCTTTACGAATTTCCTGATATTCCTGCTCTGTCAGAAGACCGCGCTTCATGGAAAGGTAAGCGGCAGCAACCAATCCGGCTGCTACACATTGTCCATGGAGAAGAGACAGATTTTTCAGTTTCTCTACGGCATGTCCCACTGTATGTCCAAGATTCAGAAGTGCTCTCTCTCCCTGCTCTTTTGGATCGCGTTCCACAACCCCGGCTTTAATCTCACAGCATCTCCGTACCATAGTTGCAATCAGTTTCATATTCAGTGACTTGATTTCTTTCTGTTCGCGGCATACAAAACGGAAAAAATCTCCGTCACAGATCAGACCTGTTTTCAATATCTCACCCATTCCACAGGCAAACTGTTCGTCTGGAAGTGTGGTAAGTGTATTCAGATTCATATATACAAGACGTGGCTGATGAAAAGCACCGACCATGTTTTTATATTGCTGAAAATCAACGCCTGTTTTTCCACCTACGCTACTGTCAACCTGTGCAAGCAGTGTAGTCGGCACCTGGATAAAATCAATTCCTCGAAGATAAGTAGCAGCTCCAAATCCGGTAAGATCACCGACAACTCCGCCTCCCAAGGCAACCAGAAGACTTTTTCTGTCAAGTCCATTGCTGATCAGAGTCTGATACAAAGCGGAAACCGTATCCAGATTCTTGCTTTTCTCGCCTGCTTCAAAAGTAAACACCGAAATCTCTGCACTTACTTCACTTAAGGCTTTTTTTACAGCTTCTTCATATAAAGGTCCGACATTGGAATCTGTTACAATACAGATCTTTCTGTCTGAAAGACCTTCTCCTAGCATTGCCTGCGCCAGATTGGAAAAGTCTTCTTCAAAACAGATCGGGTAATGAAAATCCCCTTCACGTTTTACAAGTAATTTTGATTCGGTCATCGGTTTTTCCTCCTTGCTATTCAGATATAAAGGAGAATACGCACACCAAGACGTCCTTTTTTCGTCTGGCGGGTTACTCCGTCAAAAATAAATCGTCCTTTTTTCCGGACGGATATAATATCGCCCTCCTTCGGCTCATAGCCGTTGGAAGTCACCAGTTTACCGTTTACAAAAACCAGCCCTTCTTCGATACAATGAACAATGCTGTTTCTGGATGTTCCAAATGCAAGTGCGATCAGCGAATCCAGGCGTACAGATGCACAGGTACCGGTAATAAGATTAAGCTTAGGTTCCGGGATATCTCCTGGATCATCAATTCTGGAAGCAACGACCGTCGTATGTCTTACCCTGCACAGATTTTCCAGAAAAAAATCTGTCATCCTTCGAAGACAGAAAAAACTTGCAGTGTGATCCTCTATCAGAATATCTCCCACAACACTTCTGTCCACGCCAAGATTAAGGATCGCACCCAGATAATCCCTATGCGTCAGATCTTCCGAAAATTTCACTGCTTTCGGCTCAAGTCTGATACAATCAATAGGATATTCCCATGTAAAAGCAAGAGCATCAGGATGAAAGGCTACCATCTGACGCTCTGCATTCGTATACCCGCCAAATCCTTCTGCTGTAACTCCCAGCTTATGAAAGTTCTGGCTGTTTAAAATATTCCGTTCATTTAAATTAAGAAAATCCGTAAAGGTGGTAATGTCTCTCTGATATGCCAGATTCGCCAGTTCACGGATCCTCTTAATAAAAAGTTCTTCTTTATCCATGAGATCAATAACCAACTCTTACTGACGGAACAGATCCGCCCAGAATATTCTGAAGATCTCCTGTAATATCTACATTATATGGCCCAAGTACAAAAATATAGCTGGATACCTGCTGAAGACTTCCGCCAAGAGAATAACATGCTCCGGAGGTAAAATCAATGATCCTCTGTGCAAGCTCCACATCAATTCCCTCAAGGTTAAGAATCACTGTAGAATTATCAACCAGCGTATCTGCAATCTCTCTGGCCTCTTCCATAGTTGTAGGCTTGATTACACATACTTCCATGTTTACAGCCTGGGAAGAACGTTTGCTTGTACGCATCGGTGTAATCTTGGAAGAAGCAACAGGTCTGGACACACGTTCCTGTCTTACAGGTGCCTTGGTAGCAGAAGTCTTTGTAGAAGCCTTGGCGGTTACTGGTTTAACAGATTCTTCCTCCGGATCATCATCCAGAAAACTATCCTCTTCTTCGTTCTTTTTCTTGGAAAATTTCTCAAAAAATTTCTTCTTCGGTTTCTCTTCCATATCATCGTCTTCATCAAGGAAGTCGTCTTCGTAATCGTCTTCTTCCTCAAGAATGCTATCATCTAATAATTCGTCATCGTCATAATCGTCGTTCAGTTTGATGGCATCTAAAAACTTGTCTAAAACGCCCATTTTAAATCTCCAATCCTATTAGTCTTATAACGCGTAATTTCTTGCTCCGAAAATGCCGGTGCCTACGCGCACCATTGTAGCGCCCTCCTGCACGGCGACCATGTAATCTCCGGTCATTCCCATACTCAGAACACTCATAGTAACATTATTAATGTTTTTCGCGGCAATGTCAACACTTAATTTCTTAAGTTCACGGAAAATTTCACGATTTTCCTCAGCATTTTCAACATATGGAGCAATAGTCATAAGACCTTTTATCTGAATATGTGAAAAATCTGCGATCTGTTCAATAAAAGACAGAACTTCCTCCGGTTTTAATCCGAATTTGCTCTCCTCCTCGGCAACATTAACTTCAATGAGAATCGGCACGACTACATTTTTCTTTTCTGCTTCTTTTTCAATCGTTTCAGCAAGTCGAAGAGAATCTACAGAATGAATCATTGCTACTTTATCAACAATATATTTGACCTTATTTCTCTGAAGATGTCCGATCATATGCCATTTAACATCTGACGGCATCTGATCATATTTATCAACAATCTCCTGAACTTTGTTTTCCCCGAAAACACGAGCTCCTGCTTCATAGGCTTCTTTTAACATTTCCACCGGTTTTGTCTTACTGACTGCGATCAGCGTAACTTCATCCGGATCCCTGTTCACTTTCTTACAGGCTTCTTCGATATTTTTCTGCACCTGTATTAAATTTTCTGCTACCATGATATAAAGCCTCCTTTAGTTAGTAAAGTATATCCTGCTCACTTACTTTGTCTGCATTTTTTACAATACGGTCATATCTGACAAGTCCATTGTAAGTTTCCTTTGAGACAACAGCATATTCCTCATTTTCATCCAGTATTTCAATTCGCCGGAATACAGCATATCCCTGATTAATACAGTAAACGCCCTCCAGAACCTCAGTATCTCCGATTACAAACTTCTCTCCGCTGTCAGAATCAACAATCGCATCACCTTCTGAAAATTTGCTTTTATCCACGTAATATATGTAACTGGTTTTCTGGGTTTCTTTATCAGTAACTTCATCTCGTCCATAAATTCCGGCACTGACAAATGTAGTAGTACTATTTCCTTTTTTATTTCGACCGGAAAGCATGAAACCTGACTTCTGCGTTTCTTTGTCTGTTGTAAGGTATTTCGATGGGATCGCATAAAATTCCTTCATAATAATAGAGGTAAGTGGAATCTTTAATCCTGTCACATTATTGGTAACAAGCTCGATCTCCAGAAAACGATCGGAAGCATATCTTATCAGTCCTTTATTAAAATCAATACGTCCGTATTTCGCTCCGTCGATTTCCATAATGGAAAAATCACCTGTCTGCGTCAGATCATCTTTTAAAAATTTCACACGGATAGAAGTACGATTCTTAAGATTAGCTGCCTGTTTTTCACTTAACGGAATCAGAAGGCTCCAACGTTCATCATTAACAATCGTATAAATATCATCTCCGGCTTTCACCTGGCCTTCTGTCTTAAGATCTGTTTCCTGATATGAATTCTGATCAAAATCAGCCGCTGTAACATTATCTACCGTCTTGGATTCATAACCGTCTTTTGAATAAAGAATGATTCCATCAGTCTCAGCCCGGCGGATATTCGGATCGCTGGAAGCAGTAGTCGTAGTCACAGTAGTTTCTTCTCCATCTTCAGACGTTGTCGTTACTGTCGAAACAGAAGAATCATCAGACGCATACTGAAGAATACTTCCATTTAACTGATATTTAAAGCTGTAAGTACTATTAAATTTGCTCGGATCAAACCCCTTGGAAAAGCTCTGCATATTATTGCGGATGTCAGACAGTTCTTCTGCACTTAAAGAAGCGGAATTATCTGCAGTTTTAGAGCTGTTCAGACTGTACACAGCACCATTTGCGTTAATCTTGGTTCCCTCTCTTGCATAATAAGTAACATATCCTCCTGCATCCGCCTGTACCACATTCTCTGACATGATCGCAAGACCTGTATATGTTTCGTTCATAGACAACGGTCCTGACGGAACCTGATAGGACTCCATGTGTGAAGCGGTCAGATACAGGATCACACTGAAAATCATATAGATAAAAATAGCTCCAAACATTACAGTTCCGATGTTCAGACCAAAGATTTTTCGAAGTTTTGCCAAAATGCCGGGCTTACTCCCGGAATGTATATTTTTATCAGGCAACTGAATGCCTCCTTTACATCTTTCATCTCTTGAAGTTCGTTTTATTTTAACATTTTCTTCCCTTGAATACAAGCTTTAAAACAAGCGAACATACTTTCCGAATATTCGTTTGCTATTTCAACAAAAATATGATATAATATTAAAAATATATTTTCGTGGTGCTGTCATATTACGTTTGGCAGCAGATAAACAATTTTAACTCAGAGGAGGGAAATACAATGGCATATGGCAGAATCAGTAAGAAACAGCAGGAAATCCTTGATTATATGAAAAATGAGATCCTTAACAGAGGCTTTCCACCTTCTGTACGTGAAATCTGTGAGGCTGTAAATCTGAAATCAACCTCTTCCGTTCACTCTCATCTGGAGGCTCTTGAGAAGAATGGATATATTCGCAGAGATGCAACGAAACCACGTGCGATTGAGATTATAGATGATAATTTCAATCTTGTACGACGCGAAGTAGTCAATGTTCCTCTTGTTGGAACTGTTGCTGCTGGTCAGCCTATTCTTGCAGTAGAGAATATCGAAGCTTATTTTCCTGTTCCGGCAGAATTTATGCCGAATGAGCAGAGCTTCATGCTCAAGGTCAAGGGTGACAGTATGATAAATGCCGGTGTTCTGGATGGTGACCAGGTACTTGTGAAGCAGCAGAATACCGCTGAGAATGGTGATATGGTCGTAGCTCTTGTGGATGATTCCGCTACTGTGAAGACTTTTTACAAAGAAAATGGTTATTATCGTCTCCAGCCAGAGAACGATAATATGGAACCAATCATCGTTACTGGTAATCTCAAGATTCTTGGTAAGGTGTTCGGTGTATTCCGCTTCTTCCAATAACAGATAATTTTTCAGATATAGCATAGATATTTTCCAATAATAATATCTGTGTTTTGTCTATTGAACTGATGATAATAAAATAAATGCTATATCTTCTCATATCACAATATAATGATCTGATTGAAGATATAGCATTTATTTTTTATCCCATTAGTTTACATAATATATTTATTGTAAACTAATGGAGCTTGGATTCATTTTTTCATATCTCTTATACTCTGAAGAAATTACTCTTCCTCAGCCAAAAATTCCTGTGCATCCAGAATCTTTCCGTCTCTCCAGATTCTTTCCAGATCATAGAAAAGTCTGTTTTCTTCATCAAAAATATGAATGATCATATCGCCGTAGTCCATAAGAACCCAGCTGGAATTTCTTGTTCCTTCAATCTGTTTAGCCTCATATCCTGCACGGCCAAGCATCTCATCTGCATTATCAACCATAGCCTGTACCTGATTCTGGTTAGAAGCACTTGCGATCACAAAATAATCTGCGATCACAGAAACCTCATGAATATCAATGATCTTGATATCCTTTGCTTTTTTATCATCCAGTGCCTTGCAGGCAATCCGGACCATATCCTTTTCAATACTCATAGAATTTATTCCTCCAGTCTGTTGGCAGTATCCTGAGTTCTTTTTTCATGGAGACCTTTGTAGTATATATAAGCATCCCTTGTCGTACTATCGATCTCCTTTGGATTTTCTTCCAGATATTCCAGTGTATCCTTGAGAATCTCATACATACATTCATCCAGATCCTCAAAAGCAAGTTTTCTCACTTTAGGAAGATTGGGAGCTTTATCGCGCAGTGGCTCAATATAATCTGCAATATATACGATCTTTTCAAGGAGACTCATTTCCGGTCTTCCTGTCGTATGATATGTGATTGCAGTGAGGATTTCTTCACTTTTTATATCATATTTGCTTTTTGCAACATACGCGCCAAGTTTTGCATGAAGAAGAAACGGATGATCTTTTTCAAAATCAGAAACCGGAATATCATGCTGACTGCAAAGCTTCAGCTTTTTCTTGTTGGGAATGCACTTTGCACTGTCATGAAGGAGGCCTGCCGCCTGTGCATCCTCCAGATCATAACCATGAACCATAGCAAGAGATGCACAGGTGTACATAACTCCCATTGTATGCTCATATCTGGCTTCATCCAGATATTTTGAAAGCTTCTTTTTTATCTTGATGAAATCATATTTTCCCATCTGAATCAATCCCTTTATAGATATCGTTTTTTTCGATATAGGAAATCACGGGCTGCGGAACGTAATAACGAAGACTCTGGCCGTTTCTATGCCAGGAACGGAGAAGTTCGCTGGAAACATCAATATTCATAGTATCCAACCGTACAAAAGTTCCTTTATACTTCTCTGACATAAGTGCCATCTGCCTGTCCAGATCTCCAACAGGTGTGTGATCTCTGGTTGCCACTACCAGAACTGCCTCCTGACAGATGCGTCCCGGCTCTCGCCAGGTATCAAAGCTGAAAAGTGAATCAGCCCCTATGATAAAATAATATTCTGTGTCCGGGTTCTCTTTATTGAGCTGTTCCAATGTTCGGTAAGTATAAGTATACCCTTCCTCATGCATCTCCATCAGTGATAATTCAAAATGCGGATTATCACTGATCGCAAGACGAACCATCTCTGTGCGTTGTGCATCCGTGGCTCTTCCCTTTCGATTCTGTTTGTGCGGCGGATTTCCGCAGGGCATAAACAGAACTTTATCCAGCCCAAGCTGTTCATAAGCTTTTTCTCCCAGAATTAAATGTCCCATATGGATGGGATCAAATGTACCACCCATGATTCCTATTTTTTTTACTGCCTTGTTCATTTAAAACCTCCCGAAATCAGGGAAGAATGATTTTTTTCTTGTCCTTTTTGCCTTCTCTGTAGAGAACGATCTTTTTACCGATGACCTGCACTACCTGAGATCTTGTTCTCTCTGCAAGAACCTGTGCCATTTCACGTGGATCCTCCAGGCAGTTCTGAAGAACGCTGATCTTAATCAGCTCTCTGGCTGCGAGAGCTTCCTCAACAGCAGCAGTATTCTCCGGAGTAAGACCTCCTTTGCCAAGCTGAAGGATCGGATCCATTGTCATGGCAAGGCCTTTTAAATATGCTCTCTGTTTACTCGTCATTTATTCTACCTCTTATTTATAATAATCGAAATCAAATCCATACATACGGACTGTATTGCCTTCCTGGATGCCTGCTTTTTCCAGCTCTTCCAGAATACCGCCCTCTTTCAGGAATCTCTGGAAGAAAGCAAAGCCTTTCTCGGAATCCAGATTTGTATATCCAAGCATTTTTTCAATCTTAGGACCTTCTACAACAAAGATATCCGGATCTTCCTCGCTGCGTTCTACTGTAAATGGAAGATTCTCATTTACGAGGACATCTTCTGGGAAGAACTCCTGTTCAAACACGATCGGCTCCATAGGGCTCTTATCAAGAAGTTCTTTTACATGGAAAAGGAGCTCGCGTACACCCTGGCCGGTAACTGCTGAAATCGGATAAACCGAAATCCCCTTCGGCTCAAACTCTGCTTTCAGTCTGTCAATCGGGCTTTCTTCGCCATCGTCAAAAATACAGTCGATCTTGTTGGCTGCGATCACCTGTGGTCTTGCTGCAATCTCCGGATTATACGCTTCCAGCTCTTTATTGATCTTATGAATATCTTCCACTGGATCTCGTCCCTCTGTGGAAGCTGCATCTACAATATGGATGATAACTCGTGTACGTTCAATATGACGGAGGAATTCATGTCCAAGTCCAACACCCTCAGATGCACCCTCGATCAGTCCGGGGATATCTGCAATAACAAAACCACCGTTATCTGTGTCTACAACGCCAAGATTCGGGCTTAATGTTGTAAAGTGATAGTTGGCAATCTTCGGCTGTGCGTTTGTTACACGGGAAAGAAATGTAGATTTACCCACATTCGGGAAGCCTACAAGTCCTACATCTGCGATCACCTTAAGCTCAAGAAGAACCTCAAGCTCCTGAGCCGGCTGACCAGGCTGTGCATATTTCGGCACCTGCATGGTGGCAGTTGCATAATGCTGATTTCCTTTACCGCCGCGTCCGCCTTTTAATACGATCTGACGTCGATTTTCGCCAGACATATCCGCGATCACTTTGCCGGATTCTGCATCCATGATAACAGTTCCTTCCGGAACTTTCAGGACAACGTCTTTACCATCAGCACCATGGCATCGCTTTTTGCCGCCTTCCTGACCGTCCTCTGCTTTATATTTTCTTCTGTGTCTGTAGTCTCCGAGAGTATTCTGACCCTCGTCGATCTCAAAAATCACATCACCGCCGCGGCCGCCATCGCCGCCGTCCGGTCCACCGTTTGGAACATACAGCTCACGACGGAAGCTTACATGTCCGTCACCGCCTTTACCAGAACGGATAATGATCCTTGCTCTGTCTGCAAACATATTACACCTCTATTCCAAAAAAAGGCTCCAAACCGGATCGATTTGAAGCCTTTTACCTATTTCATTACTCTGCGTCTACAGGAACGATAGAAACCTGTTTCTTATCGCGACCTTTTCTTGTGAATCTTACGACTCCGTCTGTAAGTGCAAATAAAGTATAGTCTTTACCGCAGCCTACGTTTTCACCTGGGTGAATCTTGGTTCCGCGCTGTCTGTAAAGAATGTTTCCGGCTTTTACAAACTGTCCGTCTGCTCTTTTCGCACCTAATCTCTTAGACTCGGAATCACGACCGTTCTTTGTAGAACCAACTCCCTTTTTATGTGCGAATAACTGAAGGTTCATCTTCATCATTGTTGTTACACCTCCTTGACTTTTACTGTCAAATATCGATTGTTATAACTACCAGCAATTTCCGTCAGACCAAGAATCAAAGAATCCATAAGAAGCATTCCACGCTCAGAGAGCGTATTCTGAAAGTGGATGGAAACAAATCCATCTTTCTCCTGCACATCAAACTTGTCTTCTGTGAACTTCTCAAGAGAATTCACAGTAGTAATGATCAGTGCAGATACAGCGGCACAGACAATATCCTGTCCGGCTTCTGCATAACCGGCATGCCCTTTGGAAATAAATTCCTCGTAGGATCCGTCTCTCTTTCTGACTTTAATTGTAATCATGATGACACCAGATTAACCGTTAATCTTTTCGATCTTAACTTTGGTGTACTGCTGTCTGTGTCCGTTTTTCTTGTGATATCCAGTTTTGCGTTTGTATTTGTAAACGATGACCTTGCGATTCTTACCGTTTTCAACTACAGAAGCGGTAACACTGGCATCTTTTACATCTTCGCCAACTTTTAATCCGTCATTGCTGACTGCGATTACGTTGTCAAATGTTACGGTTTCACCAGCTTCTACACCGAGCTTTTCAACTTTAATTACGTCACCCTCGGAAACCTTGTACTGTTTACCACCTGTTGCAATAATTGCGTACATCTGTGGCACCTCCTAATTATTTACTCGCCAAATTCGGTGGCTCCCGATTTAATCCGAAGCTCTTTGACCTCTTTGTGCGGCATACTCGATTATCTTAACAGCGATATATCACTCTGTCAAGAGTTTTTTTGAAGTTTTTTATTATTTTTTTGTTATCTCGCGAATATCCTCTATCACCGGACGTCTTACCTTCTTACGTGTCATTTCCAGAATGTGCAGTGGCGTGATATCAACAGCACGGCTTTTTACAGGATCTTTTCTGAGAAGCTTTTGCAGCACATGAAATAATTCCTCTCTGTGATCCGGATTTTCCATGTTAATAAAATCAATAAGTATAATGCCGGAAAGATTTCTAAGCCGGAGCTGACGGCTGATCTCCGCAGCAGCTTCCAGATTGATCTTGCGGAAAGTTTCTTCCATTTTTTTCTTTCCTGTATATTTACCACTGTTTACATCAATGGAGACAAATGCTTCTGTTTGCTGTATCACCAGAAAGCCGCCGCTGTTCAGCCATATTTTTTCTTTTTGGACCGTCTCAAGTGCAGTTTCCACACGATACAGCTTATAAAGAGGCAACAATTTATCCTGATAAAATCGCAGTTTTTCATTAAGCTCAGGACTGATTTCTTCCAGATATCCGGTAATCACATCTCGAATTTCGGGAACATCTGTAATGATCTCATCCAGATCGCGACCATAGGCATCCCTGACAGCAGCTACATAAAACGGTTCTGTCTCCAGCACAAGACTGAAACAGGTACGGTTACGTCCCTGAATTACAGCTTTATGGTAGCGGCGTTTCAACCATTCCAGTTCTTTCAGAATTTCTTCTTTAGAAGCATCAACGGCATTTGTCCGAACAATGATTCCAAACTCTTTATCCGGGCGGCCTGCCTCTTCTCTGAGCCATCCACTGAGACGATGTCTGTCTTCCTGTGACAGCTTGGAAGACAGACCGAATTTTTTATCTCCGGTTGTAAGAACCAGATATCTTCCTGTAAAATTCAGATTAGATGTCAGTGCCGGAAGTTTTCCCTTCATGGCATCCCGGCTTACCTGAACAAGAAGCTCATCTCCAGGCCTGAGCGGTCCGTTTCCTTTCCGGCCTGCTGAAAAAACAGCTCTTTCTGCTTCACTCAGAGGATAATAGCATCTTTTACCAGGCGCGATCTGTACGAAAGCTGCCTGGATATTCGAAGCAATATTTTCCACCTGTCCTACATAAATATTTCCAAGAATTGATTTTTCATGATCGGATTCCAGCCGCAGTTCTACAATACGGTCATCTTCTGAAAGTGCCGAAACTGTGCAGGGTATTTCATGAATTTTCATTCTTGTTATAATAAGCTTACTCAACCTCTTCACCTAATGATTCCAGTGTTACGAAACGTGATTCTGCATTTTCTCCCTCATCTGCATACATTTCCAGACGTTTTACTGTGAATGCAAATTCCGGAAGTTCGGTACCAAGCCATTCAAAAAAAGTATTCGTTACGAACTCCGGTTTTGTATAATTGGAGCTTGCAGATGCCAGCATATAAAAGAAGCCATTTTCCCGTACTTCCATTTTATAGATGTTTGGTCTGAGATCAATTTCTTTTTCACTGCGCTTGGTTTGTTTTGTTACTTTGATTTCTGGAAGTGCCAGAAATTCTTCCACGCGATTTTTCCAGTCGATAGAAGGTTCACGACCAGGGCGGAATTCCACCAGATAATCTGCAGCAGCTACCAGCGCCATAGCTTTCCCAGCTTTTCCATCTTCAACTTTTCGAACACTTAAAATATGCATTCCCTCGGCCATCTGTTCTTCCAGTCTGGACGCGATTTCTGCAGTGGGCATATCTTCTGCCATTTCCAGATCAAAATAATCTCCAAGGCTTTCCATACCTACTCCCAGCGGAACGGCGAAGGACATGATCATATGTGGGCTGTATCCGCCTGAAAAAGCTACCGGAAGTTCTGCACGGCGAAGAGCTTTCTGGAAATAACGCATGGTATCCAGATGTCCCACAAATTTCATCGGACCTTCTTTACTGAATTTAATTCTTACCTTCAAGGCAGACACCTCCTTTATATTTCATTGCTCCGCAGGCAGAACATTTCTGACGGCAGTTCTCTGTCACAACGCCCTCTTTTGCACGTTGCCATTCACGCTCCAGGAATTTACGGCTGACGCCTGTATCAATGAAATCCCATGGAAGAATTTCATCCAGACTTCTTTCACGAAGTGTATAGAAAGTCATATCTACGCCGCCTTCAGCCATAGCCTCTTTCCAGATATCATAATCAAAGTTCTCTGTCCACGCATCGTAAAGAGCACCTTTTTCATATGCTTTCAAGATCACATCTCCGCAACGTCTGTCACCACGAGCCAGAAATCCCTCAAGTGCTGTTACATCCGGCTCATGCCAGTTATAACGGATACTTCGCTGATTCAGCTGGGCGCGGACTTCATTTTTAACCACCTTGGCTTTTTCCACAAAATCCTGCTCTGTATACATTGGCGCCCACTGAAATGGGGTAAACGGCTTCGGCACAAAGAAAGAAGTGCTGACGTTGATCTGTACCTTGCCTTTACGCTGTTCTTTCGGAACAACTTCATAATAAGTTTCCGCAATCTTCTGAGCCAGATGGGCAATTCCCTTCATATCGTCTTCTGTTTCTGTTGGAAGACCGAGCATAAAGTAGAGCTTCACCTGATTCCAGCCACCTTTAAACGCCTCTCCTGCGCCATGCAGGATATCTTCCTCTGTAAGACCTTTGTTGATAACATTTCGAAGTCTCTGAGAGCCAGCCTCCGGAGCAAAAGTCAGGCTGCTTTTCTTTACATCCTGTACTTTACTCATAACATCAAGAGCAAATGCATCGATCCGAAGAGAAGGCAATGAAATATTGATCGCTTTTCCCTGAAATTCTTCAATCAGAAAATTAACCAGTTCTTTCAGGTGTGAGTAATCGCTGGAACTTAATGAACTTAATGAAATCTCCTCATGTCCTGTATTTTTCAGCATAATGCGAGCTGATTCTTTCAGTGTCTCCACATCACGCTCACGGGTAGGACGATAGATCATTCCCGCCTGACAGAATCGGCAACCTCGAATACAGCCTCGCTGGATCTCCAGAGTGACTCGATCCTGCGTTGCCTTGATATGCGGAACTACCGGTGCTTCTACTGCACGGTATTCATCTTCCATATCTACGATCAGCTGTTTCTGAACCTTCGTGGGAACACCTTCCTCTGTCGGCCTGAAAGAAGCAATGGTGCCGTCTTCTTTATAAGTAACCTCATATAGAGAAGGCACATAAATTCCCGGAATTCTGGCTGCTGCCTTAAGAAAATCTCTTCTGCTGCCACCGGCCTTCTTATTAGCCTTATACGCATCAAAAAGAGCATCATAAACGGTCTCGCCTTCTCCAATATAGAAAAGGTCAAAAAACTCTGCCAGAGGCTCAGGGTTATATGCACAGGCACCGCCACCGATCACAATCGGGAACTCCTCTCCACGATCAGCGCTTTTCAGCGGAATACCGCTGAGATCCAGAACCTGCAGAATATTCGTATAACACATCTCGTATCCAAGTGTAATGCCAAGGAAATCAAAATCCTTTATTGGCTCCTGGGATTCCAAAGCAAACAGAGGGATATGTTGTTCACGCATTACCTTGTCCAGATCTGGCCACGGTGAAAAAAGACGCTCACACCATACATCTTCACGCTGGTTGAACATATTGTAGAGGATCATCATACCAAGGTTGGACATGCCGATCTCGTAGACATCCGGGAAACAAAACGCAAACCGTATTTCTACCTTATTTTTATCTTTCATCACAGAGTTGATTTCTCCGCCGATATAGCGGGCTGCTTTGTCAACTTTGAGTAATATTTCGTCACTAAGTGCTAATTTTCTCATTCTTTCCCTTTCGCGATTTGTTGCTATTTACCAAATACAGAACTTCTTCTGTTTAGATTTGGATAGCGTTTTTTTTCTGAATAAGTGGGAAAAATAATGCTCATTTTTGAACCTATTTTTGTCCCGAAAACGGCATTTGGTCACTGCGGTACCGGCTGTGGTATATGCCGTTAATTATCCTATTATAATACAGGTCATTTCAGAAATTCAAGAGAAATCGTGTGCTTTTGTGGAAATGGCGAAAATTGTCTGCTGTCCCTCCATTTTTTACAAGATTCTTTTTTTCAACACCACTTTACAACTTTTTCATAAAAAATAATCGTACAGGACTTTCTGATGTATAATGAATTTGCCAAAACATTA
>NZ_JBBMEJ010000016.1:0-92954 GCF_040096615.1 Blautia aquisgranensis | reverse complement strand
GGCTTGACCAAGAAACGCAGGTTAAGAATTGATTCAAGAAGTTTGATTAACCATCAACAAAGCATGTATGTAGTTTTGAAAGTACAATGAAAAAGAATTCGTGGCCAACAGCCACTTTTTCTTGTATATAGGGGATTGGTCAAATGGTATGATAGGGGTCTCCAAAACCTTTGGTGGGAGTTCGATTCTCTCATCCCCTGCTAAATGGAAGCCCGTAAACCCTTGGAAAATAGAGGGTTTGCGGGCTTTGATTGTAGATGTGAATGCAAAAATCAAGGCAGTAGATTATTCGCCAATAAAAACAGGTGAGAATGTAGTCGTTGTAACTCCGACTTATGCGTGGCGTATTCCCCGAATTGTGTCGGATTGGCTTTTCAAAACGAAATTGCTTTCTGCAAAACGTATTTGGTTTGTTATGAACTGCGGTAGTGAAATTGGCAATGCGTCAAAATATAATCGTAGTCTTGCTGAGCAAAAGCACTTATGTTATATGGGTACATCTCAAATTCTTATGCCGGAAAACTATATTGCCATGTTCGATGCACCCCAGGCAGAGGAAGCAAGAAAAATTGTAAAAAATGCTGAGCCTACTATTGTGGATACCATTGCCTGTATTAAGGTAGAACAACCTTTCCCTGTACCACGAAACAATCTCTACGACCGTTTTATGAGTGATCCGGTAAATGTGTTAAAAACTGTCCAAAAAATAACATTGCACTTGAAAATGGAAAGCCGATATGGGGGAATCAATGTACTCACTGTATGGCATGTATTTGTTATTGCCCCACAGAAGCAATAGAGTATGGCAAAAAGAGCATAGGAAAACCGCGTTATCATTTTGAGCAGTTAAAGATAAAATGATCACAATCAATAAAGCAATTAAAAACGCCGATACAGGATTTTTATAATCCTATACCGGCGTTTGTTGGTTCCAGTACCAGACAGCCTTTGCCAACATATTCCGGCTTAACCGCAGTTTCTTTGGTAACCGCACCCTTGAGTGCCTTTCCAAGGAAATCTCCGATACCTTTTACACCAGATGTGGCTTGTACATTACCACCCATCCACTGCATGGCACCAGCCTGGATAACAGCTGAATGGTCTTTATCAATATCAATAACAACCTGTCTTCTTCTGACATTCATTTTACTCATGAAATACTCATTCATTGCATTCATAGGTGAAACGCTGGCATCCTGTACATATTCAAGTACATGGAAGTTTCCGATACTTTTCGCATATTTTCTGTTTTCATTTTGTAAGTTTTCAATTCGCATAGCATAATCTCCCTTTTAATAATAATCTATGATGTTGCTCGGATATGCTTATTGTAAAAGAGTCAGCATAGATAGAAAACAATTTGTGCAGAGAAATATAAAGACAGAATTCTCAAAATTCGAGAAATATAAAGATGCAATTCCTCATGATGGATGTGTATTATGAAAAATAAATTTGTTATAGTGACAATATCAACAAAAAAGTAGAATATAAATGGGGTGATCAGATGGAAGCGGCACAGAGAATTCAATTAATCCGGATAATAGAAAAGATAGAGAAAAATCCGGCATTCAGTAATAAGATTGGTATAAAGAACACATCTGAATATTTATCAGAAAAAGAACAGAAAAAATGAAAGATACATATCAAAATGAGTTTCAGAAGGAGTAAAAAAATGTTATCGTTATTATTTGCAATTTGTATGATTTGGTTTGTTGGAAAATTTTTTATATTTGGGTTAAGAGCATCCTGGGGAATTATGAAACTACTTTGCACAGTTATTTTCTTTCCGGTGATATTGATTGGTATGGTTGTAGGTGGACTGATGTACATTGCATTTCCATTATTGATCATCGGTGGCATTATAGCATTGGTGACATTACGTTCATAATGGATCAGGAGGAGAAAACGAATGGGATATGATATTGAAAAAGAAAAGAGAGAAGCGACTGAAGCTGGTTGTAGAGCCTTGAACAGTCTTCAGGCAGCAAAAGAAAATTTAAACAGTGCAAAGAACTGGGGACTGGTAGATATGTTTGGCGGCGGCTTTTTCACTACAATGTTAAAACATTCTAAAATGGATCAGGCCAAACGGAATATGGACCAGGCAAAGTATGATCTTCGTAGTTTTAGCAGAGAATTAAATGATGTAAATATGGCATGTAATTTGAATATCGATACTGGAGATTTTCTTTCTTTTGCGGATTATTTTTTTGATGGATTTGTTGTGGACTGGGTGGTCCAGGATCGAATTAATAATGCAAAAAGACAGGTAGAAGAAGCAATTCGAAGAACAGAAAGTATCGTCAATCAATTACAGCGTATGTAAAGGAAAAGGCAATGAATCAGAAACGGTTCATTGCCTTTCGTCGCGTTATGGCTTATTTTAATTTTTCTTTTTCGGCGTTTAAGAGTTCAAGATTAAGCCCCTGTTCTCCGGCTGTTTTATCTACCCAAAGATTCAAAGAGTCTATGGCTAAAGAAATTTCGTCAAGTTTTTTACTGATATAAGCAAAATCTTTCATTTCATCATCGCTGATCTTACCGTCACGGGCAATCTGGATCAGACGACCGGTAAGAGGATTGATTTCATTTAGACTGGCAATTGTCTCCAAAATGATATTTGACAGATCTGTCACTTCAATTTCTGGAACATAACGATGACCGATTTCACATTTGTGAGAGCAATAATAATTGCAAAGATCCGGCCGTTTATAGGCATCTGCCATCTGGAGGATATCATAAGGTGTAGGTTCCTGTGTTTCATATTCAAACTTTTCAATTTTTGAATCAGAGACAGCATCCATTTTTTCACTGGCCTCTGCTCTTGTAAGTCCTGCCGCTTCTCGGCAAAGCTGGTAAATTGTTTTGTTTTCCCTGGTGGATTGTTTACCCATGAGAAGTTCCTCCCCGTATATCGTCAAACATGAGGATTATCAATATTTAAGTCCTCATGCAAGACGTGTATTTCTCGTATAGGGTTTATTATACTTGAATTATCAATTAACAACAAGCTCAATAATGAACATGAAGTCAAAAAGAGTGAAAGAGGAAAGAGAGGTTACAGAATGAGAGATACCAGAAGTGACAAAAAAATTGAAACTATTCGTAAAGAAGCAAGGAGAAAATAACTATGGGAAAGAAAATCAAAAAAATATTATTCGGAAACAGCAGTAAAAAAGGTATTGAGAATTGATTCTTTTCGTAATTTAAGTAAAGAAAAAGTGATGGAATTCGCATCTATGATTCCGTATATGGAAAAAGAAGTCGCAATTGAGATGATAAAACAATTTCCAGTATATGCAGAATTTGCCAAAGCTTTTACAAATAATTACACAGATGTTTGTAAAGAGATTTCAGCATTAACGTATGAGTTGATTAAGTATTTGCAGCTAAATATGTGTCTTGTTCTGACTTCTATAGCCGCAACCCTTTAATATCTTTAATACGTGATAAGATTGTATTGCAGCTGCAGCTGATAACGCCGGGTAGTGTATCAATGACAGTGTGCAGGAAGTGTTCCATTTCATCACTTGATGAAGCAACGGCATGTACATGCAGTTTGTCTCTTCCTGTGACACGGTAAATCTGCGTGACAGTATCATTTTTATGTAATATATCTGTCACCTGCGAGAGATAATCTGGTTTTGTTTCGATTTCAAAATAGCATGAAACAGCACCGCTGATTTTTTGAGGGTTTATTATAGTTGTATATTCTTCAATTATGCCTTTTTTCTCCAGAGCCTGGATCCGGGCTTTTACTGCTACTCTGGAAATACCGGTTTCTTTACCGATATCAGAGTAAGATATACGTGCATTTTCTATAAGCAACTGGATGATCTTCTGATCCAGTTCATCTAAACCGTTCAGGTACATAAGTGTCCCTCCTGTAAAATAATATCCCCCGGATAGTAATTTTTCTTAAATATCATATCATTTATGTTGCTAAAAGTAAATGCTGACTTGACTTAGCAGCCGTAACTACATATAATTATTTCGTAACGTAATTTAAAACTTGCATTTTGAATACATAGAATAAATTCCGGTGAAGGAAAGAATAAGTGAAATTATAAAGGCTGTGGAGGAATATGATAATGTCAAAAGATGAATATCTGATCACAGATACGCCTCTTAAAGCGTTGACGGTTTTTGCAATGCCAATGATTTTGGGCAGTTTTTTTCAGCAAATATATAATATGGCTGACTCTATCATCGTCGGCCAATTTGTTGGCTCCTCTGCACTTGCAGCTGTCGGGGCCTGCGCAGCGCTGACCAATGTTTTCATTTGTGTGGCACTGGGGGCAGGTGTCGGCGCCGGTGTGCTCGTGAGCCGCTATTTCGGTGCCAGGGAGTATGGAAAAATGAAGACCATCGTGTCAACTTCCTTGTTTAGCTTTTTAATTCTAAGCATAGTCCTTGGTGTTTTTGGCTTTTGCTTTTCCCACTCGATGATGAGGGTATTACAAACCCCTGGCGATATACTGAATGATGCAGTGTTATATCTGCGGGTCTATTTTGTGGGCTTTCCGTTTCTGTTTATGTATAATATTCTTTCCAACATGTTCACTTCCATTGGTGAATCAAAAATCCCACTGGGACTCCTGGTATTCTCGTCAATCTTAAATATTTTTATGGATCTTTGGATGGTGGCCGGACTTAGTCTCGGTGTGTTTGGTGCAGCCCTTGCGACTCTTATAGCACAGGGGATTTCTGCGGTGTGTTCACTTTTTCTTTTCCTTAGCCGGATGCGTCGATATAAAAGTCGCTTTGACTGGTTTGACAGGCAGGAGTTATATTCCATGCTTCAAATTGCTGTACCTTCGGTTCTTCAGCAGTCTACAGTGTCCATCGGTATGATGATCGTACAGGCTGTTGTAAATCCTTTCGGTACACAGGCACTTGCGGGGTATGCGGCGACGATGCGGGTAGAGAATGTTTTTTCATTGATTTTTGTATCCATTGGCAATGCGGTTTCCCCATATGTTTCCCAGAATCTTGGTGCAAAGAAAATTGAACGGATCAAAAAAGGATATCACGCTGCACTGGTGTTAGATGTATGTTTTGCAGTTCTTGCTTTTATAGTCATTGAAACATTGCATACTCAGATTTCCTCGCTATTCCTTGGCAAAGATGGAACTGCCCTGGCTTATCAGGTATCCGAGGGTTATATGAGATGGCTCGGTTACTTCTTCATCTTTATGGGAATTAAAATGGCAACCGATGGGGTTCTGCGTGGTCTTGGAATCATGCGCCCGTTCCTTATTGCAAATATGGTGAACCTGGCGATCCGCCTGTCGGTTGCGTTGATTTGTGCACCGCGTTTTGGTATTGTATTTGTCTGGCTTGCTGTACCAGCAGGTTGGTTTGCAAACTTTTTAATATCCTATGTGGCTCTTCGGAGATCATGGCCGACTGATAAAGAGGTGCAATCCCGATAGCCTAAAGTAATTTAAAAGGAGAAATTTATAGGATGAACGATAAATGTGTGGTATTGAATGCAAAGAGAATGAATTTTGATGGGAAGCTGGATTTTTCCGTTTTATCTTCTGATGTTACAGTATATGATGATACAGCAGAACAGCAGCTGTCAGAGCGTATTCAGGGTGCAGATATCATTGTAACAAAGGAGATGCCTGTGAGTGCAGAAATGATACAGAAATTCCCGGAATCTGTTAAACTGATCTGCGAGGCAGGTACAGGATATAATAATATTGATCTTGAAGCAGCACGGAAGAAGGGGATTACAGTCTGCAATATCCCGGCATACAGCACAGAACGTGTGGCACATACTGCGATCATGATGATATTGAATCTGAGTTCTGCAATGCAGGTACAGATGAAGATGCTGGCATGCGGAAATCATGACAATTTTACCAGAAATCTTCAGGTTCCGCATGTTGAGGTAAATGGAAAAACACTTGGTGTTATAGGTGCAGGACACATTGGCAGGAAAGTTATCCAGATCGCACAGGCTTTGGATATGAACATACTTGTATATACCAGGACACCGAGAGAGGATGAGAAGGGGATTCGCTATGTGTCGCTTGAGGAATTACTCAAGAATAGTGATTATGTTTCCATGCACTGCCCATTGACGGAAAATACAAAACATATGATAAACAAAGAGTCTTTATCACTTATGAAGCCCTCAGCGTTTATCATTAATACTTCAAGAGGTGCACTTATTGATGAGGCTGCTCTTATAGAAGCATTGGAAAATGGTACGATTGCAGGAGCCGGACTTGATGTTCAGGAAACTGAACCACCTGAAGAAACTAACCCTCTTTATACTATGGATCATGTCCTTTTGACGCCACATATGGGATGGAAAGGTCTTGAGACAAGACAGCGGTTGGTTTCTATTCTGGCGGATAATATAAAGCAGTTTATGGAAGGGAATCCGATCAATGTTGTATCAGGTCTATAGTATCTGGCAGCAAAGTGATGATATAACTTCCGGGTTTGCAGAGTGAAAAAATATAATTACAATCAATAAGTCAGTGCTTTGATATCTTCTTCCAATATAGCAGGAATAGCATAAACAATAGAATTACTGAAAAAAATAAGTCCGAATAGTCGTCAGAAACGCTGAGAAGAAATTATTCTCAGCGTTTTTTGAACATTACTATAATGTCAAGGAATCTTCTGCATCTACCCACATCTGTAAATTTCCATCAAGATACAGTCTCGCATATTCTAGTGGTTCATCAATGGCAAGTGCGTTTAATGCACAATCTGATCCGGGTGTGGTTCTCAAATTCTTTTCTGCTTTCCAGCAGTCAATGCGAAGCATATAGCCTGCACTGATATAAACATCAATGCTGTTTCGTCCGGGATTATATTCTGTAAATATTGTTCTCATCGTATTTTATCTTCCCTATTTAATAGACGATTGAGTTTTACGGAAGGTTTTATATTTTTGAAAAAAAGATTAAAAAAATCAGGAAAAATTTTTTTACAGCAAAAAACGGAGACTGCAAAAGCAATCCCCGTTCATTTTTATATAAAACTTACTTCGCCTCATCCTCAGCGCCTTCAGCATCCTCATCCTCCTCCGGAGCGGCTGCGTACTCGCCGATGTGAACAACAACTGCGTCCTCAGGTGTGATGAAGTGAACCTGTTTGCCCTCCGGAAGCGGGAGGTCTTTTACATGGATATCACGGACATCTGCAGGATAGCCGTTGAAGTCGATAACGATGGTGTCAAGAAGGTTGGCCGGATCTGCTTTGTAATGGATCTCTTCCAGCTCCTGCTCAACGATACCCTGAACCATATCTGCATGCTCAAGTTTGACTGCTACGGTTGTGGAGACTTTTTCGCCGGCAACCAGTGCCTGGAAGTCCAGAGCCATCAGCTGTTTCTCGATTGGATTGTAGTCGATGTTCTTTACCAGTGCATCAACTTTTTCACCGTCGATGTCCAGGTAGATTTGAGTTCCTTCTTTATTTGCTTTAATGAATTTCGCTGCCTCAGCACCGTCAAACTGGAGTGCTACAGGCTCTTTCATTTCTTTTCCGCTAAGAATTCCTGTGACGTAACCCTCACGTCTTAATTTTTTAGCCTTTACATTTGGGTTTCTTTTCTCTGCTTTCAATGTGATCATGTCAATTCCTCCTCCTGATGCAAGGATTCCGGTAATGTTGCTGTTCGCGCTGTTCGCAGTAACACGAATTCTGCATTTCTTTTCTGACTGTGATTATTATAGCACTTCTCGGGCGAGGTGGCTAACAAAAAGTTTGAAAATTTAAAAGTAATATTTTGTATTGTTTGACTTATATAGAAAAATTCAAGAGTAATATTAGACAAAAACAAATTCAAAAATCAATATTTTACAGAAAAAATTGAAAAACCGCGAAAAATTGCATAAATTCAGTGAGGATTAAAACCTGAAAGACAGGAATTTTTTTGTTTTACACAATTCCACATAAACCAAAAAATAATTTTACACACATTTGATAAATCCTTTTCCCAACTGCGGTATCTGACATTTTACGATTCCTCTATACTAAGAACCATGCGAGCGAGAGAAGTGAAAGGAGAAGAGTGATGTCAGAAATTGCACTTAGAAATGTATGTAAGCAATTTGATTCGGAGCATTACGGTGTAAAGGATTTTAACCTTGATATACATGATAAAGAATTTGTGATTTTCGTAGGTCCGTCAGGATGCGGAAAATCAACGACTTTGAGAATTATCGCAGGCCTGGAGGAGATCACAGACGGAGAGCTGTGGATCAATGGTCAGCTTTCCAATTATCTGGAACCAAAGGAAAGAGGAATGTCTATGGTGTTCCAGAATTATGCCCTGTATCCAAACATGACTGTTTACGGAAATATGGCGTATGCCCTGAAAATCCGCAAGGTACCGAAGGATGAGATCGACAGAAAGGTTCATGAGGTAGCGAAGATCCTGGAGATCGAGCAGCTGCTTGACCGTAAGCCGGCCGCTCTTTCCGGAGGTCAGAAACAGCGTGTTGCCATTGGAAGTGCCATTATCCGTAAGCCGAAGGCTTTTCTCATGGATGAGCCGCTTTCCAACCTGGATGCAAAGCTTCGCGCACAGATGCGTGTGGAGCTTGTGAAATTACATAAGCAGCTGGATACAACGATCATTTATGTTACACATGACCAGACAGAGGCAATGACCCTGGGAACAAAGATCGTTGTTATGAAAGACGGTCTGATCCAGCAGGTGGGTGCACCGCAGAATATTTATGATGACCCGATCAATCTTTTTGTGGCAGGTTTCCTTGGTTCCCCGTCCATGAACTTTTTCCAGTGTACTGTAAAGGAAGAGGAGAATAACCGTACAGCCCTTATTCTGGATGATGCGAAAACGGTGAAAAAGGTTTATCTGGATGGGACTCGCGGAAAACAGATTGCAAAGAAATATAACGGCAGACATGTGATCCTGGGAATCCGTCCGGAGGATATCTACGAACTCGATGAGGCGAAAAAGCTTGGCATCGAAAAAGACAGCGTAGATGTGGATGAGCCGGTGGTAAACAGAGAGATGCTTGGCGCAGAAGTGATCCTCTATTTTGATGAGCAGGGAAAAACTCTTGCAGTCCGCTTAAGTCCGGAGAATCAGACTCAGGTGGGCGAAAAAGTTTCATTATATTTTGATATGGATAAGGCGCATGTGTTTGATCCGGAAACAGAAGAGAATATTTTTTACAGAGGGGAGAACTGATCATGGGAAATAACAGCAAAAGCAAGATCACACCGTACCTGTATCTGGTGCCGTGTATGCTGATCTTCGGAATCTTTCTGTTTTATCCGTTTGTAAAAACCATCTATTTAAGTCTCTATAAGACCAATAAGATGGGACAGGCAAAAATTTATGTAGGCTTAGGCAATTATAAGGAACTGCTTCAGTCCGCTTCTTTTATCAACAGCTTAAAAGTAACTTTGATCTTTGTGCTGATCGTTGTAATCGGCGGCATGCTTCTGGGACTGATCGCGGCAGTGCTTTGTAACAAAGCATTTCCGGGAATCCGTGTATTCAGTACTTCTTATGCGTTACCAATGGCGATCGCATCCAGCTCCGCGGCAATGATCTTCCAGATCATGCTTCATCCGGCAGTTGGTATCGTGAACAAGCTTCTTGGACTGGATATTAACTGGCTGAATGATCCGAAAACAGCGCTGATCTGTGTGGCCATTCTTACCGCATGGCTGAACAGCGGAATCAATTTCCTGTATTTTTCCGCAGGACTTGGAAATATCAATGAGACGATCTATGAGAGAGCTTCTGTGGATGGAGCCAGCAGTGTACAGCAGTTTTTCAGCCTGACACTTCCGGGACTTTCTCCGATCATGTTTTACACTCTGGTCGTAAATATTATTCAGGCGTTCCAGTCCTTTGGACAGATCAAGATCCTGACAGAGGGTGGCCCGAATGAGTCTACCAACGTAATCGTGTATTCTATTTACAGGGACGCATTTTTTAACTACAGATTCGGAAGCGCAGCAGCCCAGTCTGTTATCCTGTTTGTGATCATCATGATCATTACACTGATCATGTTCCGTATTGAGAAGAAGGGAGTTAATTACTGATGAGTCAGATTGAAAATGTGGCAGTTCCCGCAGTGGGAAACATGTCTAAGGAGGAGCTTCTGGAGCTGAAAAAGGCAATGAATGCCAAAGCCCTCACAAAAAGAAGAACAAGAACAGCCCTTCGTGTTACGGCAAATATCGTATTTGCAGTTCTGATCCTGCTTCCGTTACTTTACGCGATCAGCATTGCACTGATGCCTTCCAACGAACTTTTTACAACAGAGTTAAATCTGTTTCCTAAAAATCCGACCTTTTCCAACTTTATCAATGCATTCCGCACCGTACCGCTTCTCCGTTTCATATTGAATTCCTTTATCATGGCGGGATGCATTACCATCGGACAGATCATCACCTGTTCTCTTGCTGCCTTCGCGTTTTCTTTCCTGGAATTCAAGGGAAAAGGTATTTTATTCATGGTTGTGATGGCGACCATGATGGTTCCGGGAGAGGCAACGATCATTTCCAACTACCTGACTGTATCAAGCTGGGGAATGCTGGATACCTACCAGGTGCTGATCGTGCCTTACCTGACATCCGCGATGGGAATTTTCCTGTTCCGTCAGTTTTATATGACATTCCCGATCTCTCTGTATGAGTCGGCGAAGCTTGACGGCTGCAGCAACCTGAAATTTATCGTAAAGATCCTGCTTCCGCTGACAAAATCCGCAATCGGAGCCATGGCTGTATACACATTCATCAACGCATGGAACATGTACATGTGGCCGCTGCTTGTTACAGGATCCAACAACATGAGAACTGTTCAGATCGGTATCAGTATGCTGGACAGTGTGGATTCTCAGTCCATCACACTGATGATCGCAGGTGTTGTCATGATCATCATCCCGTCGATTTCCATCTTTATCATTGGACAGAAACAGCTGATCCGGGGAATGTTCTCAGGAGCAGTCAAGGGCTGATAACAATAAGAAAAGATACTGTAAAGGGCGATAAGCCCTGCAGTTCATCTTATATATAGGAAGAAAAAATAATTTTTCAACAAGAGGAGAAAAAAATTATGAAGAAAAAAATGATCGCAGCTTTACTTACTGCAGCAATGACTGTGGGATCACTTTCCGGAGTGACTGTATTTGCAGCAGATGCCAGCACAGACGCAAAGGTGGAGATGGCAGATGCAGCAGATGTAAATGGAACTACCATTACTTTCTGGCATTCCATGGGTGGTGTCAATGGTGAGGCTATCGACACATTAGTAAAAAAATTCAACGATGAGAACCAGTACGGAATTACAGTAGACGCTCAGTATCAGGGTGAGTATGATGATTCCCTGAACAAACTGAAAAGTGCTCAGATCGGAAACATGGGTGCAGATCTTGTGCAGGTATATGAGATCGGTTCAAGATTCATGATCGATTCCGGATGGATCGTTCCAATGCAGCAGATGATCGATGCAGACAGCTACGATGTATCTGAAATCGAGCCAAACCTGGCTGCATACTATACAATTGATAATGAGCTGTATTCCATGCCATTTAACTCTTCTACACCGATCATGTACTACAACAAGGATATGTTCGACAAAGCAGGAATCACAGAGATTCCGGACAGCCTGGAAGGAATCAGTGAGGTTGGCCAGGATCTTCTTGACAAAGGCGGCGCCGGTGAGGTAATGTCTCTTGGAATCTACGGATGGTTCTTCGAGCAGTTCATCGGAAAACAGGGTCTTGAATATGCAAACAACGGTAACGGACGTAAAGAGGCTGCAACAGCTGTAGCATTCGATGAGAATGGCGCTGCAAAGAACATCCTCACAGCATGGAAAGACCTTAACGACAAAGGTTTCGCACCGATCGTAGGTAAAGGCGGCGATGCAGGACTTGCAGATTTTTCCGCAGGAAAAGCAGCGATCACACTTGGTTCTACAGCATCCCTGAAACAGATCCTTCAGGATGTAAACGGAAAATTTGAGGTTGGTACAGCATACTTCCCGAAGATCAAATCCAGCGATGAGGGTGGTGTTTCCATCGGTGGTGCATCTCTCTGGGCTCTGAACAATAACGATCCGAAAAAACTCCGTGCAACATGGGAATTCGTAAAATTCCTGATCTCTCCAGAATCCCAGGCTTACTGGAACGCACAGACCGGATACTTCCCTGTAACAGTAAAAGCACAGGACGAGCAGGTATTTAAGGATAACGTTGCAAAATATCCGCAGTTCCAGACAGCGATCGACCAGCTCCATGATTCTTCCGCAGACTATGTTGGCGCACTGTTAAGCGTATTCCCGGAGGCAAGAGCTACTGTTGAGTCTGAGATCGAGAGCATGCTTAATGGAAAAGAGGATGTGGATGCAGCAGTGAAGAACATGGCTGATTCCATCAATAAATCCATTGAAGAGTACAATCTTGTAAACGAATAAAACAGAAAAAACGCGTAAATTTGAAAAAGAAAAATAAAAAGAAACATCAGAAAGACCCTGGAAAATATCCAGGGTCTTTCTGATGAAGTGGAAAGAATCTGGGTAATACCAGAAAATAACAGGACAAAAATCAGAGGAATCGCTGGACGTGGGTGCTCATATTGGCTATAATGATAAGGCTAATATTTACTCCTCAAGGAAGGGAGAAAAATCTGTGAACAGAAGTAAAAGAGAAGACTATAAGAGATTTGTGGTATTTTGCCTTGCAAGTCTGATCGTGATCGCACAGTCCGCAATCTTTGCTTATGTATGGTATGATTTTTACAGAGGACTGATTTCGAAACCGTTCTGGCGAAAAGGTAACTGGGTTCTGATTTTGATTTATGCGTTGCTCTATCTGCTGTTTGCCAAGCTATATGGCGGACTGAAGGTAGGATATCTGAAACGAATTGATGTTTTTTATTCAATGACTCTGGCCACTATATGTACGAATGTAGTGACATATTTTCAGATTACACTGATCAACCGATGGTTTCTTGATGCAGGACCAATTGTAGAGATGACACTGGTTCAGATCATTGTAACGATTTTATGGATATGGGGCTCCAGATATATTTATTCTAAACTGTACGGAGCCAGACGATTACTGGTGATTTACGGTGACCGTGATCCGGGTGATGTAATTCACAAGATGAATACACGCAAGGATAAATATGATATCAGCGGCAAGGTTCATATTCGCGAAGGTGAAGAGAAGATTCATGCCATGATGGAGAACTATGAAGGTGTGATCATATGGGATCTTCCGTCCGAGATTCGTAACAGGTATCTGAAATACTGCTTTTCTCATTCAATCCGCTGTTATATGAGCCCGAAAATTTCGGATATCATTTTGCTGGGAACAGACAGGATTCATCTGTTTGATACCCCGCTTCTGATGTGCAGAAATCAGGGACTTTCCATGGAGCAGAGAGCTGCCAAGAGGGTCATGGATATTATTATTTCAGGAATTGGAATCGTTGTTTCCTCTCCGATCATGCTGATCATCGCCATTGCGGTGAAAGCATATGATGGTGGCCCGGTATTTTATCTCCAGGACCGTCTTACCTATAAGGGTAAAGAATTCCGGATCCGTAAATTCCGCAGTATGTGTGTGGATTCTGAGAAAAACGGTGCAAGACTTGCGTCCAAGAATGATTCCCGTATCACACCGGTGGGACATGTTTTACGTAATCTGCATCTGGATGAGCTGCCGCAGCTTTTTAATGTATTTATGGGAGATATGTCGCTGGTGGGTCCCCGTCCGGAGCGTGATGTGATAATGAAAGAATACGAGCAGGAAATTCCGGAATTTCATTACAGACTGAAAGTAAAGGCAGGACTTACCGGTTATGCACAGGTGTACGGTAAATACAATACAACACCGTATGATAAGCTGAAACTTGACCTGTTTTATATCGAGAATTATTCATTTCTTCTGGATATCAAGCTCCTGTTTATGACAGTGAAGATCTTTTTCCAGAAAGAAGTATCCGAGGGCGTGGATGATGACCAGAAGAATGCGCTGAAGGATTCACAGGATAATAAATAAGAAGTTTAACCCGCTAATCTGTGCATCAGACAGGATCTGATGCACATTTTTTGTAAGGTAAGAAGGAGGTTTTTTTATGGAAAAGCCGTTAGTGTCAGTGATCATGCCTGTATACAATGGCGAGAAATATATAGGAAAAGCAATCGAATCTGTTCTGGCGCAGAAGATTTCCACAGAGCTTCTTGTGATCGACGACTGTTCAACCGATGGAACAGAGCTGGCTGTGATGAAATTTATGGACAGTGGGAATATTCGATATATCCGCAATAATGAGAACCTGGGAGCTGCAGGTTCCAGGAACCGCGGTGTAAAGGAAGCAAGGGGAAAATATGTTGCTTTTCTGGATGCGGATGACTGGTGGGAAGAAGGAAAGCTTTCAGCGCAGACCGAGACTATGGAAATCACAGGATGCGTGATTTGTTCCACAGGAAGAGAACTGATGAGGCCGGACGGACATACGACAGGGAAATATATTCCGGTCGGGGAGCGTATTACCTATCGTGATCTTTTGAAACATAATAGTATTAACTGTTCCTCCGTTCTGCTGCGAAGAGAGACTGCACTTGCTTTTCCTATGGAGCATGATGAAAGCCATGAGGACTATATTACCTGGCTTCGAATCCTCAGAAAAGGCGGCTTTGCAGTGGGGATTAACAAGCCGTATCTGAAATGCAGGCTCAGCGAGGGCGGAAAGTCCAGAAATAAGCTGAAATCCGCTGCTATGACCTATCAGGTCTACCGGTATATGGGCTACGGACATGTAAAAAGCCTGTTTTTCTTTGTATCTTATGCTGTCCATGGGATTTGGAAATATCGTTGAAAAAAACTGGAAAAACAGAATAATCCTGGTAAATGTTAATTTTCTATTTCCAAGTTCATAAATATATGTTATTATTTATTCATAATTTTATTACAAGGTGAGAACAGATGAAACAGAAAACAGATAGCCAGGGAGTTCCGTATTCCTATCTGGTTGATAATATTAAGGTGTTACTGATTTTCCTGGTTGTATTTAATCATATAATTGCATTTCAGCTGGTTAAGGTTGATGTGATCGTACGTTATGTGTGGTATGCGATCACAATATTCCATATGCCTGCTTTTGTTTTTATGTCCGGATATCTGTCCAAGAAGCCGCAGGATGTGCTGAAAAATGTGAAGAATCTGCTGATTCCTTATATTCTTGGATATAGTCTGACATGGTATGCCTATGTCTGGCTTGGAAGGAGTATGGACTATGAGCTTCTTCGCCCGTCAGGAACAGTTATGTGGTATGTGCTTGCGCTTTTTATCTACAGACTGACTATAGAGGCCCTTGGAAAGGTGCGTTTTATTGTGCCGTTAAGTATTATTTTTGCGTTATGGGCAGGAACAAGGCCGGAATTTACAACATATCTTTCCAGTTCAAGGATTGTTGTATTTTTTCCGTTTTTTGTGGCAGGCTATCTGTGGAAGAGTGATTACACAAAAGTTGTACGTAAATTTAAAGGGAAATGGGTTCTGATTCCGATTTCGGGCCTGCTTCTCTATGCGATTCCTAATTTTATGATGGAGAATAATATTCCGATTGATATTTTCAGGGGAAATCATACGTATCAGTTATGCGGAATGGATAATATTACGGGAATGCTGATCCGCCTTCTGATGTATCTGGTGTCTTTTGTGCTGGTACTGACATTTCTTGCATTGATACCGGATATAAAATTGCCGATTACTTTTATCGGAAGAAATACTATGGGAATTTATTTCTTCCATTATCCGATTATGATTGTGCTGAACGGCCTGCTTCTTCTGAGCATTCCGAAGATGCTGAATGTCTGGGTACTGTTTGGCGTATCATGGATCTTTGTACTTGTACTTGGAAGTGCACCGGTATCTTTCATTTATAATGGAATGCTGAATTTGCTTATTTTTATTTTCTTCAAGAGAGAAAAACAGGTTCAGGATGAAGGTCTGGAAGACGAGTATGATGAAGATGAGCATTACGAAATCATACGAAAAAGAAAAAAAGCGATCGAAGAGCTTGCGGCGACTCTGGAGGAAGAGGAGAATGCCCGTAAGGTTGAAGATAATGTGGCAGTTGTATTGGAAAAAGAAGATCCTCTTGAGAAACTGAACAAGGAAGAGTTTTTTGTAGATGAGGATTTTGATATGGAGGCAGACAGCGAAGATGCAGAATCTCCACAGGCATTTGAGAAACTGCAGGAGCTGGATGAATTGCTGGAGCTTGAAACGCCACAAGAAGAAGAGGAAACGCAGACGGAAAAGGAATAACAGAAAGAGCAGGATAAATAATGAAGAAAGTCATTACTTATGGCACGTTCGATCTGTTTCATCAGGGCCACTATAATATTCTGAAAAGGGCAAGAGAGCTGGGCGATTATCTGATTGTAGGAGTCACCAGTGAGAGTTATGACATTGAAAGAGGGAAACTGAATGTCAAGGACAGTCTGCTGAAACGAATTGAGAATGTGCGGAAAACAGGTTTTGCTGATGAAATTATTGTAGAGGAATATCAGGGGCAGAAGATCAGTGATGTTATCAAATATAATATTGATCTTCTGGTTCTGGGATCCGACTGGAAGGGTAAATTCGACTATCTCAAAAACTACTGTGATGTTGTGTATCTGGAGCGTACCAAGAATATTTCCAGTACGAAGCTGAGAAGTGAGGGAACGATCTACAGCATCGGTGTCGTAACCGATGATACAGAAGATAACGGGATGGTTCAGGAATCGAAATTCGTAAGCGGACTTCATGTAGAAAGTGTTTATTCTGAAGATATTTTTGTTGCCAGAGAATTTTGTGACAGATATGAACTGGATTCTTATGGAACAGACTATGAGCAGTTTTTGAATAACCTGGATATTGTTTATATTAAATCAGGTATGAAGAACAGAGCTTTTTATATAAGACAGGCGATTCAGAATGGAAAGCATGTGATTAGCGATACACCAATGACGCTGGATACTGGGGAGCAGAAAGCGTTATTTGCACTGGCTAAGAAGCAGGGAGTGATTCTTGTGGAAAGACTTACTCTTGTTTATCTGCGGGCTTTTACGCAGCTTGTATGGCTGACGCATGGCGAGCTTGTTGGTGATGTGGTGGCTGTGAAGTGTGCGATCTCGCAGGATGATTTCGAGGGAGGAAAATCATTCAATGAAACTGTCAGCCAGGCGCTGTGTGCATGTATCAAGCTGCTCGGAATGAGTTATCATGAAGTAAATACCAATGCTGTAAGGGGCAGCAGCGGAGAATTTATTTATGATATGATTACAGTAAATTATCCGGGAGCACTTGCTACAATAGAAATCGGAACAACTGTGGACGTGGAAAACGAGCTTGTGGTCATTGGAAGCAAGGGACGTATCACTGTGCCTAATGACTGGTGGAATACGGGCTATTTTGAGGCAAAGGTGGAAGGTCAGGAATTTCTGAAGAGATACAGCTTTAATTTTGAGGGAAATGGATTGCGGTATCTTCTTCAGGAGCTGACGATCATGATACGTGATAAACGTACGGAATGTACGAGACTTTTTTATGAGGAATCAGAAACCCTGGCTGAACTTTTGAATATTATTGATCAAAGAGGTTGACAGATGACAGAAAAACAGGAGCTTCTTTTGCAGCTTTTCCGGGAGGTAGATGCGATCTGCAAAAAGCATAATCTTAGATACGTGATGGCGGGAGGAACACTGATCGGTGTTCTTCGAAATGAGGGTTTTATTCCGTGGGACGATGATGTAGATATTTATATGCCCAAAAGTGACTGGGACAGATTTGTGGATATCTGTAAGACGGAAATGCCATCTAACCGGGCAATTTACTGTTCTGATGTGGACCGTACGTATACAAATGGATTTCCACGCTATGGCAGTACAGACAGCTGTTCAATCCATAAACATCAGATCATCGGAGATGATAAGGCCGGTGAGATCATAGATGTGCTGACGCTGGATCCGATTCCAGATGATGACCGCGAGTATGAAAAGTATCGAACACATATGATGATCTATACAGATCTTCTTAATATCAGCATGGTTGTAGGGGCAAGATGGGAGATACCTGTTTTTCAGTATCTGTATTGGCTTTTTCGTTATAAATTTTTGGGAAAAGACAGAACACTTAAAAAACTGGAAAAAATCATGTTTTCTTATAAAGAGGAAGAATGCAACCGATATGCCATGCGCTGGGGAGGCTGTCCGTTTCTTTTTGACAAAGATATGATGTTTCCTGTGAAATACATGAACTTTGAAGGGGACAAAGTCATGGTTCCGCACAGGACCAGTGATTATCTGATCTGGCATTACGGAGATGAATGGTCGTATATACCGCCTCATGGGGATAGGGAGTCCCATGAGTCTGTTTATGTACCGGATGTGTCCTATCAGGAGATCAGAGATGAGTATATGCCGAGAATCGATAAAGGACGTATACGAAGGCAGATGTCATTTCGCAAATTTTACTGTCTTATGAATGCGAAGAAAGAGCACAAACTGGACATGAAACGTAACCGGATCAAAGCAGAGGTGACGGCTAAAGATCTGGAAGCGAGAATTTTACGGTCGGAAAAATCTCTGGAAACTCTTTTGAAAGAGAAACGATATGATATATTAAACAGAATTTTTGAAGATTATTATCGGGTACAGCTCAGCCCGGAATTTATTGGACGTGAGGATTATAAGGGGATCAGACCGTTTTATTATCCGACGCTGATCAGGACGGAAGATACTGTTTTTCAGGCGGCTATGCTTACACTGATTTATACAGAGCGGGTTGCAAAAGCATATCGTATGTATGAAGTGCGAAAAAAGCTGGATCATCTTACTTCAGAAATGAAACAGACAATGGAAGATATCCGTTTGTTTCGAAAAGCTGCAGGCCATTATGAATTTCATGAAATGAAAGAAGCAGAAGAGATTGTAGATGATCTTCTTAATAAATATCCGGATGCACCTGGATTTCTGAAGTTTAAATGTCGTTTTGTGGCAGCTTATGCAAAGAAAACGGGTAAATTTTCGGAAGCAGAAAATTTCTTTTTACATTGTATGAAAATTTTTCCGGAGGATGGATATTTTATCAAGTATAAAGGAGACATTCTCTGGGAAAGGGGTCTTACAGACGAAGCCGTGGGCTGTTATGTACAGGCCAGAGAGAAGACTGCCAATGGAATTGTACAGCTTGAACTTGATAAATTTTTCGGAGAAAAGAAAGAACAGACAATAAAGAAGTGCAGGGAACTTCTGGAAAGGCACAGAAATGCAGAGGCTTTTTCCATGATGGGACTGTGGAGCAGACTGATGCCGGAAGATGAGGAAATAGATGCGGCTTTTTATATGGCTAAAGTAGCCTGTGCACAGAAGCGTACAGAACTGGAAGCACTGATGGATGAGCTTTACAAAAAAACAGGCATTTCCAATAAGATAGTGAAGAGAGAAGCTTCCGGTGAGAAATTTTACAGAGAGGCGCTTACTTTTGGATGGAGAAGATTCGGGTATCCCAAAGCACTGGCTGAGTGCAGAACCAGACTGTTATGTACAGAAGAAGAGAGCGAACTGGAATATCTGGCAGAGGAGCTCAGAAGTCTCCTGGTTCATAAACAGTGGAAGGGAGAAGCGTATAAACTCCTTGGTGATGTACGTAGAAAACAGGGGCAGACAGTACAAGCTTTTGAGAATTATTTCAAAGCACTGGAATATGTACAGCAGCCTTATATAAAAAGAGAACTTTCCAGAATTTTTCTTGAAGATATGTACGAGGGAAGCAGGAGAATCAGGTTTTTTGCAAAAAAGGCAGATGTGTCAGAGTTTATGAATGTCTGGCTGGATAAATATAAAGGACAAAAAGAACTTCAGGCACTTCTGAAGCAGCTTATATAACCGCAAAAATCAATAGAAATGAGGCAAAGTGTGTTGAACAGAGAACAGCAGAAAATATTGGAACTTCTTAAAGAAATAGATATTATATGCAAAAAAAACAAGATCCCATATTTTCTATCGCCGTATCTTACTTTTTGTGCGGTAATGAAGCGACCTTTTCCTCAGAATCCGAGTGCTGGCGTTGTATATATGAAAACCGGAGATATGGAAAGATTCAAAAATATCTTCGAAGAAGAGCCGGAACTTAGAAGAACTCTGGAATCTATGGAAAATAACAGTCGCTTTCCTGGATTTTTTCTCCGGTATACAGATAAGGATACATTACTTTACAGAATGGATGAGTATGGAAAATACAGGTATCCGGGGATTTCGGTCACTATTTTGCCATTGCAATGTGAATATGGTCCCAAATTAAAATATCATTGGAACCGTATGAGAGAAGAAGGCTGGAAAAGAATATATGGAAAAAAAGGAACATGGAGAAACAGAAGAGAACTTGCCTGCATATGGATGGTACGTTTTCTGTCACTTTGCGGAAGAGGATGGCTTGGAAAAAGTATATTCCGGGATCTGCTCCACCAGCCACAGGAAAATGTCAGAACTTATGTGATCCGTTACTTTGAAATGAACCTTTATTTTTCTGCTTCTGTTTTTGAAAGAACGCAGGAGATCGAGCTGGAAGGAGAACGATTCAGCATTCCGGAGGATGTGGAGAAATATCTTGTTACTGCATATGGAAAGAAGTACAGAAACAAGTCACCGGAGAAATATGTTCCTGATTCCATGTCAGTATGCAGTGCATTGATTCCGTGTGAAGAATTTATGCAGCAGTCAAAGGAGCTGAAGAAGTTTGCAGCAGACAGAAAGAGAGTAGTAAGACGCAGGAAATTCGGTTTGAATTACCGGAAATATTTTGAGCAGTGCTGGGATTATGTGAAATTTTGCGGGGCAAAATGTGAGTGTTCGGCAGCATACAGAAAAAAACAGAGTTATATTCAGAATCTGCTGAAAAATGAAGATTACGTTCAGCTGGAAAAGACATTTGCAGAATATACACGAATGATGAACCGATGCCTGAAATACGAGGAGGCATTTGATACAGATCCGGAAATATTTGAATTATATTTGCAATATCTGGAAAAAACAGGAAGAATTTCATATATGGAAAAGGTAAAAAAATATGTCTAAAATAAAACTTACAGATTATGTGACTGAATTCCTTCAGCGAAAAGGAATTCATGATTTTTTCGGCTATCAGGGAACCATGATCGCGCACCTGGTAGATTCTATTGAACACAATCCCAATACCAGAAGCCATTCCAGCTACAATGAGCAGGGAGCGGCTTTTGCAGCCTGCGGTTATGCACAGGCTAAGGATGCCTGCGCCTGCGCGTACGCTACCAGCGGCCCGGGAGCTGTAAACCTGCTTTCCGGTGTGGCAGATGCGTATTTTGATTCGCTGCCGATAATCTTTATCACAGGACAGCTGAATACCTATGAATATTCCGGAATCAACGGACTTCGCCAGCAGGGCTTTCAGGAGATCGATATTGTTTCCATGGCAAAGCCGGTGACGAAATATGCAGTGCAGATCCGTGAACCACAGGATATCATTCGCGAGCTGAATCTGGCATGGCAGATCGCCAATACGGGACGTAAGGGACCGGTTCTCATTGATCTTCCCATGAATGTTCAGAGAGGTGAGGTCTGTGATCCGGTTTATGATATGGAGTTTCCGGAGGAGGAGACAGAAACAGCAGTATACGGTCAGAAAAACAGTGGAAACGGAGCTGCTTTTTACAGGAAGGCTGTGGATAAAGCAGATTCTGCAGATGCTGATGTGGCAGCAGAAGATATTTTATGTAAACTGAGGAAAGCCAGACGGCCGGTATTTATGATCGGACATGGGGCAGCAGGCTCTGCGGAAAAAAATCTCGTCCGTATTGCCCGTGAACATCATATTCCAGTGATCACAAGTGTTCTGGCGAGATCAGTCCTCTCCTGGGATGATCCGCTGAACTGTGGCTGTATCGGTGGTGCATACGGACATCGTTATGCGAACATGATCGCCAATGCGAAAAGTGATCTTCTGGTATGCTTCGGAATCTCTCTGTGTACACGTCAGATCGGAACTAAGGTACATGAGTTTGCGAAGAATGCAGAGATCGTCCGGGTGGATATTGATCCTTATAACCTTCAGAGAGAGATCCATGAAGGCGGAAAAGACGAGAAATGCTTTTGCGTAAGCGCAGAGGAAGTAGCGGAGAAACTACTTGCAGATGAGAAGGAGATTGGTTCCTATGGAGAATGGCTGTCTGTATGCCAGAGAATCCGCAAAGAGCTTACCCAGGTGGACGATGCAACACCGGAGCGTTATCCGAACCGCATGATCGCGTATTTAAGCGGGCAGCTTGGAGATACCGGAGCTGTGGCGGTGGATGTGGGACAGCATATGGTATGGAGCTATCAGTCCTTTCATAATAAACAGAACCAGAAACTGCTTTTTTCCGGCGGACACGGTGCCATGGGATATGCTCTTCCGGCAGCCATCGGCGCGTATTATGCGACCGGAAAACCGGTAGCCTGTATCTGTGGCGACGGAGCATTTCAGATGAATATTCAGGAGCTGCAGTGGGTGAAGCGAGAGAATATTCCGGTAAAAATGATCGTAATGAACAACGAGGCGCTTGGTATGATCCGCCATCTCCAGAGGGATTATTTCGACTGTGTGTTTGCAGATACTTCAGATGGCAGCGGATTTTCTTCCTGTGCTTTTGCCGATGTGGCAAAAGCCTATGGAATTCCGTCAAAGAGGATACAGAGAGAAGAGGTTGAGGATGCTTCCGGAGAATTCCTGGAGCAGAATGGACCGGGACTTCTGGAGATCATGCTGGAAAACGGAACCTATGCGTATCCGAAGACCTGTCTGGGAGAGCCGATCCACAATCAGCAGCCTTATATACCGAAACAGATATTTGATGAACTGATGGAGATATAAGATGGGAAAAGTAACTGTGATCACAGGCGGAACCTCCGGAATCGGAAGAGGGATCGCCGAGCGGATTCTGAAGGATTCAGGTGCAGAGGATAGGATATTCGTAACATACGGGCATGATCAGAAGAAGGCAGAGGAATTTCTGAATGACCTTCCTGGGGAAAAAAGATCTCAGGTGATCCTGATGAAGGCAGATATGTCTTCCTATGAAGAAATGCTGAAATTTGTTGCAAAGCTGAAAGCACAGACAGATCATATCGACTGGCTGGTAAGCAACGCAGGTGTGAGCACCTACGAAAAATATGAGAATTACACCTTTGAGGAGTGGACAAGTATCGTCAATACCAACCTTTCTGTGCCGGTGTTTATGATCCAGGAGCTGCGTCCGATGCTTGTGAAAGGTGGAAGTGTACTTTTTACAGGTTCTTATGCAGGACAGCAGGCGTATTCTTCTTCTCTGGTATACGGAGTCACAAAGGCAGCAATTCATTTCCTGACGAAATCGCTGGTAAAGGAATTCGAGCCAAAAGGTATTACCGTGAATGCCATTGCCCCAGGCTTCATCGAGACACCATGGCATCAGGCCCGTACCCAGGAGAGCTACGACCGCATCAACAAAAAGATCGCCCTGCACCGCTTCGGAACAGTGGAAGAGGTAGCAGATATGGCGTTTGCAGTGCTTTCCAACGGATACATGAACGGCAGTGTTGTGGATATCCACGGGGGTTATGATTATTATTAGGAAAATGTTAAAAAGGCTTGACTTGTATGCCTGCTCTGTGCTAAAATTGACGAGCGACATGGAAGTTAGGTCTTTTTTTTATGCCCGAAAATGACGACGGATAAACGTTCCGGGTGTGATTAAGACCATGCAAATGAAAACACTGGAGGTGGAAGTTGTGCGCGTTAAGATTACATTAGCATGCACCGAGTGCAAGCAGCGTAACTACAATATGACGAAGGAGAAAAAGAACCATCCTGAGAGAATGGAGACCAAGAAATATTGTAAGTTCTGTCATACACACACTCTGCACAAGGAAACAAAGTAATCACAGAGATTTGTGAGGTTATGCTATGGAAAAACAGAAATCTGCGGATAAGCCGCAGAAAAAGAGTTGGTTTCAGGGACTTCAGTCAGAATTTGAGAAGATTGTCTGGACAGACCGTCCCACACTGGCGAAACAGACTGTTGTGGTCGTAATCATTACGATCATCCTGGCAGTGGTTATCAGTGTAATGGATTCCGGAATTCTGGAATGCATTAATTTCTTAATGAAGTAAGGACAAGGTGATTGTATGTCAGAAGCAGCAAAATGGTACGTTGTCCATACCTATTCAGGGTATGAGAACAAGGTAAAAGCCAACATCGAAAAGACGATCGAGAACAGACACCTGGAAGACCAGATCCTGGAGGTACGTGTTCCGCTGCAGGATGTAGTGGAGATGAAGAACGGAACCTCAAGACAGGTTCAGAAGAAGATGTTTCCAGGCTATGTGCTTCTCAATATGGTGATGAATGACGATACCTGGTACGTTGTCCGTAATACCAGAGGTGTTACAGGCTTCGTAGGACCGGGATCTAAGCCTGTGCCTCTTACAGAAGAGGAAATGCTGCCGCTTGGTATCCAGAAACCGGATATCGAGGTGGATTTCGCAGAGGGCGACATGATCGTTGTTACTGGCGGTGCATGGAAAGATACCGCAGGTGTGATCACAGATATCAACATGCAGAAACAGACAGTAACGATCAATGTTGAGCTTTTCGGTCGTGAAACACCGGTAGAAATAAGTTTCACAGAAATCAAAAAAGCTGAGTAATTAAAAAACAAGGTAACGCAAGTGGGAGGGACACACCCCCGCCAATACCACATAGGAGGTGCCGAAAATGGCAAAGAAAGTAACAGGATATATCAAATTACAGATTCCGGCTGGTAAAGCAACTCCAGCACCACCTGTAGGTCCGGCTCTTGGACAGCACGGTGTAAACATCGTACAGTTTACTAAGGAGTTCAACGCAAGAACAGCTGATCAGGGAGACCTTATCATCCCGGTTGTAATCACTGTTTACGCTGACAGAAGTTTCAGCTTCATAACCAAGACTCCGCCGGCAGCAGTTCTTCTTAAGAAAGCTGCAAACATCAAATCTGGTTCCGGTACACCGAACAAGACTAAAGTAGCTAAGGTTACTAAAGCTCAGGTTCAGGAGATCGCAGAGCTGAAGATGAAAGACCTCAACGCAGCATCCATCGAGGCTGCTATGAGCATGATCGCCGGTACTGCAAGAAGTATGGGAATCGAAGTCGTAGACTGATAAATACCGAAGCTTAAGTTCGGGGTTCCCGTAGAAGAAAATGAAATTTTCAAGTGGGAGGGCTTTTCCCCGCAAATACCACAGGAGGTTATAGAAATGAAACGAGGAAAGAAATATGTGGAAGCTGCGAAAGCAGTTGACCGCGCAACATTATATGATGCACCAGAGGCTATCAGCCTTGTTAAAAAAGCAGCTGTAGCTAAATTCGACGAGACCATCGAAGTTCACATCCGTACAGGCTGCGATGGACGTCATGCAGATCAGCAGATCCGTGGAGCAGTTGTTCTGCCACACGGAACAGGTAAAAAAGTTCGTGTACTTGTATTTGCTAAAGATGCTAAGGCAGAAGAGGCAAAGGCAGCAGGAGCAGACTTCGTAGGAGCTGAGGATCTTATTCCGAAGATCCAGAACGAGGGATGGCTTGACTTCGACGTTGTAGTTGCAACACCGGATATGATGGGCGTTGTAGGTCGTCTTGGTCGTGTACTTGGACCGAAAGGTTTAATGCCAAACCCGAAGGCTGGTACTGTAACAATGGACGTTACAAAAGCTGTTAACGATATCAAAGCAGGTAAGATCGAGTATCGTCTTGACAAATCCAACATCATCCATGTTCCGATCGGAAAGGCTTCCTTTACCGAGGAGCAGTTAAGCGACAACTTCCAGACGCTTATGGGAGCTATCACAAAGGCTAGACCTAGCACACTGAAAGGTCAGTATCTGAAGAGCGTTACAATCGCTCCGACAATGGGACCTGGTGTTAAGCTTAACCCGGTTAAATTAGCTCAGTAATAAATTTTAAATGCCCTGTGCAGAGGTGAGAATCTTTGCATGGGGTATTTTTTATGTTATGGAAATTATTTCGTAATGTTTCAATGACATAAAAAAGCCCTCCGGGCAGGATCGCACTGCGTCGGAGATGAATTATGTCGCTGAAGCGACCCGCCGCAGGCGGAGAATCCTGCAAGCGGGATTCTTTCTTATTTTGAAAAAATTTTCAGGGAGATGGGAGAGTGTCTTGATTTTTTAGCTTAATGCTTTTACAATAAGGCTCAAACCAGTAATAGATGGATAGATTTGGAGATTTGCCAAAGATTTATCATCTAAAGTTTACAAATGAAAACTGAAATTATGTTAGGATATAAAAAAATGGGGGAAACGTTTCTGTAGGGGAGACTTACAGACGAATTTGTCTGAACAGGGAGTATAAATTGAGATCAAAAAAGCGTAAAGCGAAGAAAATAAAGAAACAGGTAAACAAAATAAAAATGATACTCTGCCTGGTGGTGGAGGCTATCGTGATCCTGACACTTGTAGTGATCATCGGTTGGAACAAAGGTGTAGGAGACTGGATGGAGTCTCTGCAGAAACCGGTCGTACGCAAGCTTGAGATGAGTGGCATCAACAGTCCATATGCAGTACTGATGCAGGTAAAAGGCGGTAAGATCATCGGAAATATGAAGGGTGATGAGAAGATCTATCCAGCTTCCATGACAAAGATCATGACTGTGATCGTGGCCATTGAGAACCTGGATGACCTGGATCAGGAGATCACTCTGACACAGGAGATGTTTGCGGGGCTTTATGAGCAGGATGCAACCCAGGCAGGATTTCAGCCAGGGGAAACAGTGCGTGCCATTGATCTTCTCTATGGTGCCATGCTTCCATCAGGGGCAGAGTGCTGTATCGCACTGGCAGATACAGTTGGCGGTTCCAGGGATGGCTTTGTGGAGCTGATGAACAAGAAAGCGCAGAGGCTTGGCATGAATAAGACGCATTTCTGTGATACGACAGGGCTTCATGATCCGGATCATTACAGTACTGTGCGTGATATCGCGGTACTTCTTAGATATGCACTTAAGAATGATACTTTCCGGGAAATTATTGAGAGTCCGCGGCATTCTACAGGAGTGACCAATATCCATCCAAGCGGGATTACATATTACAGTACTATGTTTAAGAATTTATCAGATACTTCTGTAACGGGCGGTCACATCCTGGGCGGCAAGACAGGATATACCAGTGAAGCCGGATTGTGTCTGGCAAGCTTTGCAAAGATCTATGACAGAGAATACATTCTGGTAACTGCCGGCGCAGCAGGCAATACGGGAAGTGCACTGCATGTGCAGGATGCAGTGACGATTTATAATCGGCTTGGGAAAGCGATTGAAGCACAGATGGAGAAGTGATTTTTTATTCTGAAAATTTATCGGCACAGAGGTGTATGCTGTTGCATTGACAGCATAACACTTCTGTGCCGTTTTTGGATTCTTCAAAATGAAATCGTATAGCGGGAACCTGCAATATATTCCCGGCTGATATACAGTGGCTGTCCGTCAGGACTCTCCATAAAAGAATCCAGGATCAGCACAGGATCCCCCAGAGAAAGACTCAGAGTCTGCGCCATATCCGATGAAGCCGTAGTAACAGAAACAGTGCTGCGGCTGGAATCTGCGATACTGTAATGATAAGCAGATTTCAGATATTCAAAAAAAGAACCGTTTTCTACAGCGTTCGGATCAAAATCCGGAAAGAGCTGCACCGGAAGCCAGGTATGCACATCAATGATGGGGATACCATCGGCCAGAAGAAGCCTTTCCAGAAAAAATACTTCCTCACCAGAAGGAAGCTGCAAAAAATCAGAGGTTATGCTGTCGGCAGATTTTTTGCAAAAGGATAAAACATGAGAGGCGGGGCTACGGTCATTCTGGCGGCAGGATTCAGAAAAACTCATATTCTTCTGAGATTCAAATTTCCGGAAGATCATGGGGGATTTTACAAAGGTTCCCTTGCCCTGATGCTTGATAAGATACCCTTGTGTGCAAAGCTCCTCCACTGTACGTCGGACTGTGATCCGGCTGACATGGTAAAGCTCGGCAAGCTCCGGCTCAGGGGGGATTTTTTCTCCGGGCTTATAAGTACCGTTTTTGATCTGCTGGGTGATGATATCCATAAGCTGCTTGTAAAGCGGCTGGATCGAATTTTTATTTAACATAAAAAGATCCTTTCTGAGATTGTTCATAAACGATATTTTACTATAGTGCGGATGTATTTGTCCAGTAAGAGACAAACTTTTGCAGTGCGGAGGAATGTGTATAGGATGAATAATTAATCATAAATCATGAATATACTCTTTACTATAACGTTATAATATGTTATATTTTTCAAAAAGGTAAAATGCAAAAATTTAAGAGAAAGAAAATCATCTGAAAATCCGAAAAAACCTGTATTTTCAATGGATTTAGAGGATTGTCAGACGAATTTCCACGAAAACCGGAGGATGAAAATGGACGCAGTAAAAATCGTAAATAAGATTAACAAAGAGCATGGAACAATCAAAAATGTGTATTTTCTTGCATGCGGAGGATCTCTTGTGGATCTGTATCCGGGATATTATTTTGTCCGTGCGGAATCCGCAGTGATGGATGCACAGTGGATCCCGGCCAGAGAGTTTGCTCTGACACCGCCTAAGAAGCTTGGAAAAGACAGCCTTCTGCTCATCTGCTCTCACAGCGGAAAGACCAAAGAATGCCTGGAAGCGGCGAAAGTGGGAATGAATGCAGGTGCAGCAGTTGTGACCATGACACATGCACCGGGATCTGCCTGCGATACAGATGAGTGGATATCTGTTGTATATGACTGGGCACCGGGAGTGAAAGAAGCAGAGAAGCCGCAGGGAATCGTACTTCGTATTCTTAATGAGCTGATGAAGGTACAGGAGCCGGGATATGTTCTTTATGACAAAATTGCAGAAGGATTTGATAAGATCGATGAGATTATTGCAAAAGCAGTGAAGGATCAGCAGAATGCGGCATGGCTTTTTGCAGAAAAATATTCAGAGGAACCGAACCTTTATATCATGGCATCAGGAGCCTCCTATTCACAGGCCTATGGATTTGCTATCTGTTCACTTCAGGAAATGCAGTGGATGGACTGCGGATACCTGAACAGTGCAGAATATTTCCATGGACCATTTGAGGTGACTGACGAGGAGCACCTTTACATTCTGATGATGAGCCGCGGAAGAAACCGTATGATGGATGAGCGTGTGCTGACTTTCCTTGAAAAATACGGAAAGAAATACGAAGTGATCGATGCGGATAAGCTTGGTATGGAAGCAATTGATGACAGCTGCGTGGAATATTTTACACCAATGCTTTTCTATACCATGACAACTGTTTACCGCACTGCACTGCAGGATAAACGCCGTCATCCGCTGGATATGAGAAGATATATGGGTGTTGTGGAATACTAAAAACGCTGCTGTGCCTGTGCACAGAGAAAGGGGAAAAATGAGCAGATACAGTACAAAACTCCTTGGGTTCGGAGACAATGTTGTGGATATCTACGATCACTTAAAAACCATGTATCCAGGCGGCAACTGTGTAAATGTCAGTGTCTACGGTAAAATGGCAGGCTGTGAAAAGACAGCATATATGGGATATTTCGGGGATGATGACAGGGCAGAGCTGATCATAGATGTGCTGGGAAAAACCGGCGTGGAAACTGTGAAATGCAAACAGCTTCACGGTGAAAACGGCTATTCCAGGATCACATTAAAAGACGGAGATCGTGAATTCCTGGATTTTAATGAGGGCGGCATTCGCGGAAAAACACCTTATATCTTAGATCGTTTTGATCTGGAATACATGAAAGGATTCGATGTGGTACACAGTGGAAATTATTCTTTTACAGAGAGTGAGCTCCACAAGATCAAAGAAGCCGGAATCCCGGTGTCCTTCGATTTTTCTGATGATTCCACAGAAGAATATTATGAAAAAACGGCACCGCATGTTACATATGCTTTTTGCTCTTTTGATGGAACCGATGAGGAAGCAAAAGAACATCTGAAAAAGCTCACCTCCATGGGACCGGAGCTTGCCATGGCTTCTAGAGGTGCGAAAGGCTGTATTCTCTATGATGGGGAGAAATTTTTTGCTCAGGAAGCAGCTCCGCTTGAGAAAGTGAAGGATACTCTCGGTGCAGGAGATTCCCTGATCGCGTCTTTCCTTACAGGCTTTATTGGAAGAACTAAAGCTGGTATGGATAAGGAAACCGCGATCTGTGAAAGTCTTGAAGAGGCAGCTGCTTTTGCAGCAGGTATCTGTGGCATGGAAGGTGCTTTTGGTTACGGAAAAAAATATGAATAGCAGGAGGGGAAAATAATGGGACGCAATGGAAAAAGCAGAGCTCTTATTTGCTTTGTACTGTGCATGATCATGGCTCTGCCGGTATATTTCAGCAGTGCAGTGGCAGTAAAAGCGGCAGAACAGCAGACCATCATCATAGGAACGAATGCAGAGTATTCGCCGTTTGAATACCTGGACGATGATGGAAATATTACAGGTTTTGATTACGATCTTCTGGAGGCAATAGCCAAGGAAGAAAACGTGAAGCTGGTATGGAAGGACATGCCTTTCGATTCCCTGATGGGTTCTATGGAGGCCGGAGATGTGCAGGTGATCGCTGCCGGAATCGGACCTACGGAGGACCGTAAAAAAAGTGTTGATTTTTCCGATGTTTACTACACCGGTACACAGTGCATCATAAGCCGTAAGGATAATCCGATCAAGGATTTTGAGGAGATGTCCGAAAAAACCGTTGCAGTTCTGGAGGGTGCACAGAGTGATATGATCGCATCCGGCGAGACTACCGATTACGGTGAAGTTAAGGATGCCAAAGTAAAAAGATTTAAAAACGCTTCCAGTGCAGTCATGGAGCTGAAAAACGGTGGAGCAGATGCAGTTCTGATCGACAATATCATGGCTGAGATCTACTGCAAACAGAACTCAGACCTGCAGTATGAGTCCGTGCCAAGTACAGCAGAGGATACGGTTTTCTGTATTGAAAAAGGAAACACAGAGCTTGTCCAGATCATCAATGACGGGCTTGCAAAAGTAAAAAAATCCGGGGAATATGATGATCTTTATCAGAAGTATTTTGTGGACACACTTGAAAACAGCGAGGATGTGACAGATGTAGCAGCAACCGATGGTTTTCTGGGACTTTTAAGCTTTATTTTCCTTCAGGATAATCGTTGGAAGTTTTATATTAACGGTCTTGGTATTACGCTGATCGTTTCTCTTTTGTCAGTGATTGTAGGCATCCTGATCGGTCTTGTAGTGGCTTTGGTACGTCTTGGAGCTGCGAAAAAAGGCAGAAGAACCATTCTTTCCACGATCGCGGATATTTATGTTGATGTGATCCGTGGAACACCGTCAGTCCTTCAGCTGATGATCATCTATTTTGCAGTGTTCCACAGCAGGCTGGGCTATGTGGCAGCAGTGGTCAGCTTCGGTATCAACAGCGGTGCATATGTTTCCGAGGTTATCCGCGGAGGTATTTTATCTGTAGACAAGGGGCAGAGCGAGGCAGGTCGTTCTCTGGGCCTTGGGTACAAAGATACCATGCGTTTCATTATCATTCCGCAGGCTGTAAAAACCATCCTTCCGGCAATGGGTAATGAGTTTATCCAGCTGATCAAAGAAACATCTATTTTAGGTTATGTAGGTATCATGGATCTGACAAAGGCGGCAAGCTATGTTTCTTCCCGTACTTATCAGATGTTCATACCGCTGATCGTTGCAGGTATCATGTACTATCTGATCGTGAAGTGCCTGAGCCTTCTGCTGAAGAGATTTGAAAGGAGACTGAGAGAAAGTGATTGATGTTAAAAATCTGAAAAAGTCCTTCGGGGACGTACACGTATTAAAGGGAATCACAACTCACGTAAACAAGGGGGAGTGTATCTGCATCATCGGTCCGTCCGGCTCCGGAAAATCTACATTTCTGCGCTGCCTGAACCTTCTGGAAAAACCGGAGGAAGGAGAGATCACCGTAAACGGACAGCAGCTTCTGGATCCGAAGCTGGATGTAGATAAATTCAGGGAAAATGTGGGAATGGTTTTTCAGCATTTTAATCTGTTTCCCAATATGACAGTATTAAAAAATATCACCCTTGCGCCGGTGCGCCTTGGCAAATGGAATGTAGCGGAAGCTGATCAGAAGGCGAGGGCTCTTTTGAAAAGAGTCGGCCTTGAAGAAAAAGCCGATGTCTATCCCGGAAAGCTTTCAGGCGGACAGAAGCAGAGGGTTGCTATCGCCAGAGCATTGGCAATGAATCCCCAGGTGCTTCTGTTCGACGAACCAACGTCAGCTCTTGATCCTGAGATGGTCGGAGAGGTTCTTGAGGTTATGAAAGAGCTTGCAAAAGAAGGTATGACCATGCTGGTGGTTACTCACGAGATGGGATTTGCAAGGGAGGTCAGTGACAGAGTGCTCTTTATGGATGATGGGGTGATTCTTGAGGATAGAAATCCGAAAGAACTCTTTAGCAATCCTCGGGAGGAAAGGACGAAGGAGTTTCTTTCTAAAGTGTTGTAGTTTCTTAAAAAAAAGTTCTGCTTTGAGAAAGCGGGGAAATTCGTGGGGAGGGGAGGCACTCGAAGTTGCGAAGCCCGTTTCCCCTCCCCACACCCCTCCCCTCCGGCCACGCCGCTGTGATGCGATGTTGGATGCTCAACACATTGGAGATGTTGAGGGATTCTTCGCTTTTGGTTGTGTTGCGTTGTGCCGATGTGGTTGTTGGACGAAGGGGTATTGGCTCCGTACGGAAGTGCTGCTTCGCAGCTGTCCTGTTTGTGGTGGGATTCTGCTTTGCTTCCTTAACAGTCAATATTGTCTCTGTGATTACTTTATATCTCGCCAAGTTCAGAGAACAGACCCACGAGCGGGCCGCTTTCTCGTCCGTGTGGTTTGATCGGCTCTGCGTTCCACTTTGAGTAGCGTGGAATACAGGTAGCCTACGATACCTGGCACTGCCGGAACGTTTTTTCAGGCGTGCCCAAGAAGGGGGTGGGTGAGGGGGATCTTCGGGCTTCGCAACTCTGAGATGGTCCCCCTCACGGTTTTGCCCTACGCATTCCCAAACAGTAACATCCATCCAAAAGCTTTGGGATCTTCATAACGGCAATTTTTTAAATTACCTTATGCTCCAGCCACCGGCGGCTGTGGAATCGCCAGGTGAAGATGATTCCGCGGATCGTCCAGTCTGCGAACATTCCGATCCAGACACCCATGGGGCCGAAGCCCATGACTCGGATCAGAAAGACGCAGAGGCAGAATCTGCAAGCCCACATAGTGCAGCAGGAGGTGATCATGGAGAATTTTACGTCTCCGGCTGCGCGTAAGCCGTAGCCTGGGACGAATGCCATGGTCCAGACGAGAGGTTTTACGATGGTGATCCAGGTTACCATATGGATACACATGGCTGCACTTGTTTTTTCCATGCTGCCCAGGATGGTAACGGGTCGGGCCAGGGCGTAGACTGTAAGACAGCTTACTATGATGACCACTTCTGCGATCACGCAGAGTTTTTTTATGTAATAGACTGCTTCGTCTTTGCGGCCGGCACCGAGGCACTGGCCTACGATGGTCATCAGGCCGACGCCTACACCGATGGCTGCGATTCCATTTAGGTTCTCCAGGATGTTGGTCATGGCCTGGGCTGCGATGGCCGCTGTTCCCAAAGTGGATACGGTTGACTGGATCGCAAGCTTTCCAAGCTGAAACATGCTATTCTCAATTCCGGAGGGAATACCAAGGCCAAGAATACGGCGAATCATAGCCCAGTCCGGACGAATCTTCAGATAATCCCGCACTACGATTGGCTGGCGGTCTTTTCGAAGCTGGTACAGAACTACCACTGCACAGAAGATTCGGGAAACGAGAGTTGAAATCGCTGCGCCTGCAACTCCCATATGGAATACCCAGATCAGGATCGCATTTCCCCCGATGTTCATTACGTTGGAAATCATGGAGATGAGCATCGGCCCTTTTGTGTTATCCTGGGCACGGAAGATCGATGCTGCCGAATCATACGCTGCTATAAATGGAAATGACAATGCCGTATAAAAGAAATAGGTCTCCGAAGCACGCATAACGTCTGCTTCAACTGCTCCGAATATCAGTCGCAGGAGCGGTTTCTGGAAGATCAGGCAGATTGCAGATACAGCCACGGAGATCGCTGTGATGATAAACAGAACCTGTCTGGCTGACATGTTTGCTCTCTCATAATTCTTCTGTCCGATATACTGTGCACATACAATGGCGCCTCCTGCTGCAAGTGCCGAAAAGGCCTGTATCAGAAGCACATTAATGGAATCCACCAGGGATACCGCAGAAAGAGCCGCAGATCCCACATTGCTTACCATCATGGTATCTGCGGTTCCCATTATTGAATTCAATATCTGTTCCAGCACTACCGGAACCAGAAGGTTGCGTATCATCCGGTTCGTAAACATATGCTGCTGTTCCATCTTTTCATCTCCTGCATTATTTTATTAGTTCGTCCGGATATAAATTGTCCGAATTTTATCAATCCTGTATTCTTTGACATTATACCCTTTTCTTGCACTTTTTCCAATATATTTTATGTATTTTTCTCGATTTTTCGGAGTTTTTTTGTGCAAACTATGCAAAAATAATTTTACTGTTTATCATTCATTCCGTCGGATATACCTTCCTGCATCTTTTCTTTTACAGGTTCCGGAACATCGATCAACTTAAAACGATAAAAAATTCCATAAATATAAGTCACACCCCGGATGTCGCCCAGCGCCTTGGGACGATCGACCATAGTACCTTTCTCTTTAATATTGCGATAAGCCATGCGTACAGAACTCCACGCCAGACTTTTGCTGTTCTTTCGCCGGTCGATCCAAAGCTCTTTCGTGTAGATTCCGTTTCTTCCTTTTTTCAGAGTATAAGTAAAATCCAATCCGGAATACGTCTTAAACGAAACTCCCTGAAATGCAATAATACGCTCCCAGAGATCCTCCTCCGAAACTATTTCTTCCATCTGCAATTTCCTCCCTGTCTTTTGTAGGCAAAAATAGTTGTCCAACTTAAAAATAATATTCTCCTGAGATACTGCTAATCGCCACATTTTGTTTCATGATAGCACGAAAACATCCCTCTCACAAGTCCACATTGCGTCCCATATTCCATAAAAAGCTGGCATGTCACTGTCACACTATAGCCCGCAGCCTGTTTTTTTGATGCACAGGAATCATATAATAACTGATTTCGCACCATAACTCACTTTTTTTATTATTGGACACTCTGTATTCAACACATCCTACAGTAGAAAATCTATTTCCCAGATGTTATACTATAATAATCCGTCAGATGAAACATACTCATACTTTGAACGCAGAATCTTATCTGGCACTACAGAAAAAGGAACTTATTTTTATGCAGAGAATCATCACCTACACCATCAAGCCTGAAGATTCAGGAATCCCTATTCTTACTTTTCTTCGAAAAAACGGTTTTTCCAAGCACATACTGACCACCATGAAGCGTGCTGACCATGCCATTCTTCTTAACGGAGAACCGGCTTTTGCAAGGACACTTCTCAACGAACATGATGTTCTACGCATTCTCGTTCCGGAAGAGACCGGTCCGGAGGAACCTATTATTCCTGTAAAAATCCCTCTGAACATTCTCTATGAGGATGAAGACATCCTGGTTTTGAATAAGCCAGCCGACATGCCGGTTCATCCTTCTGCCGGAAACTACGAGAACACACTGGCTAACGGTGTGGCCTGGTATTATAAGCAGCAGGGAAAAACTTTTGTTTACCGCTGCATCAATCGCCTGGACCGTGACACCACCGGTGTTCTTGTTCTGGCTAAAAATCCTTTAAGCGGCGCGCTTCTCTCCGCCCAGATGAAACAGCGCCAGATCCGGCGCACTTATCTCGCGCTCACTGACGGAATCCCTCCGGAAAAGGGGACAATTTCCGCGCCTATCGCAAGAATGGACGACTCTGTAATTACCAGAGAAGTAAACTTCGAAAAAGGAGAAACTGCAGTGACGCATTATGAACGGCTTGCAGTCAGCAACGGCTATTCCCTGGTAGAACTTCATCTGGATACCGGCCGTACACATCAGATCCGTGTGCATATGAAATACATTGGTTGCCCTCTTCCCGGTGATTTTCTCTATCATCCGTTTTTTGACAAAATCAAGCGCCAGGCACTCCATTCTTTTCAGTTGGAATTCACACATCCAATAACCGGAAAACCTTTGTGTTTTCTTGCCCCTGTACCAGAAGATTTCCAAAAGGCATTTTAACCTCTTAATATAAAAAGAAGCCCCGAACAGCTTCCACGCTATCCGGGACTTCCCAACACTCTATTCTTTCTTCTTATCCGCCGAACTTTTCCCAGTGCTCTCACTATCTGCACTATCCGGGCTATCGGCGCTCTCTGTCTTCTGATCCCCCTGCATGATCTTATTCAGCTCCTGGATCATCTCCTCATCCTTCAGCCGGAACTTCACCTCCACACGCCTGGACGCATCCTTATCCACATTACCATCCGCATCCAGAACAGGATCCGCCATAGAATGACCATTTACGGTAAGACAATCCTGCAGCTCCTGAACCTGCGTATCCTTTAAAAAATCCCCCTCAATATTCAAAAGATACTGTGCCACTGCAAGCGACCTCCTCTGAGACAGCTCCAGATTATAGCTGTAGTCTCCATCCGTATCTGTATAACCATCAATAATGATTTCACCCAGATACTTCTTATAGGAATCATTCAAAAGAACCTTACAATATGTCGGCAGTACCATGGACAACGTCCGTTTACCGGAATCCGTCAATTCAGCCTGGTCATAGTCAAACATAACATTTGCATTCAGTGTCAGCGCACCCGTCTGTGAATCAATATCCACATTCAGATTCTTCTTCGCAAATTCCTTTTGCAGCGCTTCTACAACCTCAGCCTTCACACCAATAATCTTATCGATCTGCTGCTGCTGAGACTCCAAAAGCTCCGTTTTCTCATCCAGTGACGACTGCTGTTCTTCCAGCTTCTCTTTCTGGGAAGACAGCTTCTTCTGCTGCTCTTCCAGTTTTTTCTGTTGCTCCTCAAGAGTCTTCTGCTGTTCTTCCAGCGTTTTCTGCTGATTCGTAAGCCGTTCTGCCAGAGACGACAACTCTTTATCCTGGGATTCGATTTTCTCATCCTGGCTCTTCAAAGTCCCCGCCTGTTCATCAAGCGCATTCTGTTTTTCAAGAAGCTCCTCCGTATATTTCTCCTGAAGAGCAATTTTTTCATCCCGCTCCTTCAGGCTGTCATTATAACTCTTCTGCGCCTGAAAAAGAGTCACACACATGATCAGAACAAAAAGAAGCAAAACACCTGCCATCATATCTGAATAGGAACGCCAGATGTTAAATCCTCCATCTTCTGGCCTTCGTTTTTTGTGCATCAATACTTCTCCCCTTTATTGTCTCAACTCAAAAGTCTCCCAACTCTTATTTATTAAAGAAGCCAAAACGCCCTTTCTGAACCACCTTGGTCATCTCACGGATACTTCTCTCGATCTCATCCAGCAGAGCCTCCTGTCTCGCACCCTGACCATCCAGAAGATCCTCCAGACTGTCAAGCTTCTCTTTAAGCTCCTGAGCTCCCGCACCGCTGCCATATCCCCATGGCTGGCCTGCGACCAGATGAATATCCCGATTATTTTTCGCAGTTTTAATCTCAGAAAGCAGTCTGCGTACCTCATCCAGTGTAGCGCTGACCATTTTCTGGCTCTCCGTAAATTCGTTCATCTTAATTTCAAAATTCTCGATCATTTTTTTATCTTCACGGAGAAGCTCTGCACTGATCTTATTCGAATCCGCTGCCGTTTTCATACCTTCAGCCGCACTGTCCACATACTGCCGCATAGACTCATTGCAGGACTTCCACAAAGCAGAAGACTCTTTTTCATTCTCATGCATATGCTCGGCAAGCTTCTCATAATCCCGCTTCTGAAGCTGCTGGATCATCTGATTATCACGCAGGATGCGGTCCGCAGTCTTCATATACTTACTCTGCATCTCATTGATTTCTTTGATTGCATCCTTCATCGCACGTTCCTGCTTCGTGAAAGTTTCACTCAGCTGGCTGCTCATCGTCTTGTAAAGCTCCGATGTGTATTCCGTGTTGTCCTTCTGTGCTTTCTTAAGTTCAGCCAGCGCATCATTAAAATCCTCGAACTGCATCTGGAACGATCCATGCATCTCACTTAAAAATGTGTCCAGAATCTCACGGATCGCATCCTGCTGCCCTTTCGTTACAGACGCAGTAAGCACATCCAATGAATCATTCATCTTCTGAAATGTAGGTGTGATCACCTTCTCAAAGCTGTCCGCCATCTGCACGGAAAACTGTTCTGCCATCTGTTTCATAGCCTCTGTCTGTGTTTTCTGACTGGAAACAAGAAGATTCCAGGATTCATTCTCCGCTGTCGGCAGAACCAGTGCATGAAAACGATCCAGAAAATCCTGCATAGCCTGTGACATGGATGAATAACCGCTCTTCATTCCAAAAGTGTACACCACCGACAGTGCAACACCATAAATCGAGGTAAGAAACGCAACCTTGATTCCATCTACAAGTGCCGATACCGAGCTGGTCATCACCTCATAATCTGTAGGCTGAAAATTCTTCAGCCCCCACACAAGACCGATAAATGTACCAAGGATACCAAGGCTTGTAAAAATATCCGGAGCCATCTCCAGCAGTCTCTTATGAATATGAACATCCACATCTTCAATATTCACAAAATCCTCCACCTCAGCGATTCCCTCTTCTGTCCGGCTGATACTGTCCACAAAATCATCCATTTTTTTGTCCAGATAACGATCACCGAAAATTCCTCTCAGCTGACCGATCTCTTCTTTTCTGGCTCTTCCCGGAAGCTGAAATACCTCTGTGATCTCCGCTGCTCCGTGCTTCAGAGCCGCTGTAAGATTCTCCATCCGATACAAGCCGGCAAAAAGTCCTACAGCATATATGATCACCATAATTCCAAGAAATGTAAAATTATAAAACAATACATTTCCGGAACCCTTACCCACATAAGCAGTAAGAGTAGCTGCTGCCACGGCCACAACCAGAAACAGCACTGTATTCATAAACTTTTTTCCCATGATCTGCCTCCCCTTTTTCTATTTTCGAAAAAAGTTTTCTTTTGTTCCATACTATCATAACATCATTCCCAAAACAACAGAAAAGGACAATTCTCGTCAAAAGAATTGTCCTTTCAGGCACTGATATTTCTCATACTTTTATACGACAGGCTGCATCATCACTGATCAGGATCCTGCGTCCCTGCACACCGACAATCACACCTCCAAGTATCCGGCTGATCACCTGTATGGTCTTTCCCTCACTGACATTGTATTGTCTGATCTGTTCCATCGTTTCCGGCATTCCCGTCATCCATTTAACCGTATAGCTCTCGCCTGCATTTGTCTCATTTAACGACTGCATATGCTCACCTCTTTTTTATGTTTCATACCATTGTAATAGTTTTTCGCTAATTAGTAATATTTAACTTTATTTTTCTGAATTATTTATTTGCTTTATCTATTTTATCTCTCTTTATTCTGATTAGTCAATCATAACCTGTGTATTTTTCACAAATTTCGTGTATAAAAAAGAAACGCAGAACAACCATTTCAGTTCTTCTGCGCTTCTTCTGTTTTTTTATGCGTAAACCCTGTCCTCTTCCAGAAGTGTCGTCTTACCATCCTTCACTTCCACAAGATTGATACAGCAGTTCGGCGGTACTGAACCATGCCAGAAATTCTTCGGATCATGATAGATATTCTGCAATAGTGCACGAACCGCACATCCGTGAGATGCTACCAGGATCGTTTTGTCCGCAAGGGACGGATCTGTTGTTTTTTCTTCCCAGAAATCTTTTGTCCGGGCGATCACATCAAAGATATTCTCACCATTTTCCGGGCGTTTAAAATTCACAGGATCTTTGAAAAATATCTCAATCTGCGGATCAATATAATTCCCTTCAGGATCTCTTACCTTGTCCCCCTCCAGCACTCCGAAATTGATCTCCTGAATACGCTTATCCGGTATGATCGGAATGTCTCTGTTTCCAAGTATACATTCTGCAGTCTGTTTTGCTCTCGACAGCGGGCTGGTAAAACAGATGTCAAATTTTACGTCTTTCAGAGCCTTTCCGGTTTCTTCCGCAAGACGGATGCCCTCCTTTGCAAGAGGAACATCCGCAGCACCCTGAAGCTTTTTCAGCTTATTCCATTCCGTCACACCATGTCTTACGATATAGATCAGCATCAGCTTCTCAGCTCGATTCCAAGTCCGTTCAGGCCATTCATGATCTTCTTCATAACAGCTGAGATCTCATTCTCACCAAGAGTCTTGTCATGAGCACGAAATACAAGAGAATAAGCCATGGACTTGAAGCCTTTCTCGATCTGTGCTCCCTCATAGATATCGAACAGCTGATAGCTCTCCAGGATATTTCCGCCTCTCTGGTCGAAGATTTCTTCGATCTGTCCTGCAAGAACCGCATGAGGAACTACAAGGCTCAGGTCACGTGTTACAGCCGGATATTTTGCGATTCCGGTGTATTTATGGTTGAAGCCTGCGAATTCCAGCACATCCAGGATATCGATCACTGCAATGTATGCTTTTTCTCCGATAGAATAGTTATCTGCAACAGAAGGATGAACCTCTCCGAGATATCCCACAACCTTGCCCTTATAGATCATGTTGGCCTGTCTTCCCGGATGCAGAAACGGCTTGCCGCTCTTCGGATCATAGGTAACTTTTTTCTTCATGCCGATTTTCTCGAAGAACTCCTCGCATACACCCTTCATATCGAAGAAATCGCCTTTTCCGTACATTCCAAGTGTAAACATGGTACGCTCGTCCGGAAGCTCTGTCAGTGGAAGAGACTTTGGAAGATAAATATTTCCAAGTTCGTAAAGACGAACATCTTTGTTACGTCTGTTATAGTTTGTGGAAAGAGATGCCAGCATACCGTTCAGTGTGCTTGTACGCATGATACTGTAATCCTCGCCAAGCGGATTGCTGATGGTGATGCCTTTGCGAAGCTCGCTGTCCTCAGGAATGCAAAGCTTGTCAAAAACCTTCGGGCTTTCGAAAGAATAGGACATTCCCTCAGAAAATCCACAATACTCAGCGATATCCCTTGCAACTTCCTGGATGCGAAGCTTGAACGGAAGCTTACCTGTAGTAGCCTCTCCTGTAGGAAGTGTCATCGGGATCTTATCATAGCCGTAGAATCTCGCAACCTCCTCTGCAACATCTGCATTGCAGTGAATATCCTGACGGAAAGTAGGCGCAACGATCTCATCTGTTTTCTCATCATAGGCCAGCTCTACACGTCCAAGATAACCGATCATATCTTCTTTTGTGATGTCTGTTCCAAGAAGCTTGTTGATCTTCTCCGGCTCAAATTTTACTCTGGATGGCTCTCTTGTCTCATTGCAGATATCAACCATTCCTCCGACTACCTCACCAGCACCAAGCTCTTCCATCAGCTGGCATGCACGGTCGATTGCAGCCTGGGCATTATTCGGGTCAAGACCCTTCTCGAATTTACCGGAAGCATCGGTACGAAGTCCGATTCTCTTGGAAGAAAGACGGATGCTTGTTCCATCGAAGCATGCAGCCTCAAAAAGAACTGTTTTTACATCATCTGTGATCATGGAATTCTCACCACCCATGATACCGGCAATGCCAACTGCTTTTTCACCATCGCAGATCATCAGAACGTTCTCATCCATGGTACGCTCCTGACCATCCAGTGTGACAAATTTCTCATCTTTTCCTGCACGGCGTACAACGATCTCTTTGTTTGCGATGGTATCCAGATCATATGCATGCATCGGCTGACCGAACTCTTCCATTACATAGTTTGTAATGTCTACCAGATTGTTGATCGGGCGGATTCCGTTGGAAGCCAGACATCTCTGCATCCATTTCGGAGACGGACCGATCTTCACATTTTTTACAACTCTTGCACAGTAACGTGGGCAGAGCTGAGGATCTTCTACAGTAACCTTTACGTAGTCAGAAGCCTTCTCATCATTTCCCTTGACCTCTACAACAGGCGGACAGAATTTCTTCTGGAAAGTTGCTGCTGCCTCTCTTGCGATTCCAAGGACTCCATAGCAGTCTACACGGTTGGAAGTGATCTCATACTCAAATACTACATCGTCAAGACCAAGTGCCTTGATCGCACTCTCGCCTACAACTGCATCCTCCGGGAAAATATAGATACCGTACTCCGGTGCCTCCGGGTACATTTCTCTTGTGCTTCCAAGCTCTTCAATGGAACACATCATTCCACAGGACTCAACACCGCGAAGTTTGCCTTTTTTGATCTTGATTCCGCCAGGAGTCATTTTTCCGTCATGACCACCTGCAACACGTCCACCATCAAGAACTACCGGAACCTTATCTCCCTCTTTTACATTAGGTGCACCTGTTACGATCTGTACGCTCTCTGTTCCGATATTCACCTGGCAGATGATCAGCTTGTCTGCATCCGGATGCTTCTCGATCTTGTCGATCTGACCGATCACGATCTTGTCAAGATCTGCATCCAGCTCTGTAAAGCCCTCTACCTTTGTGCCTGTTAAAGTCATGGCATCTGTATATTCCTGTGCCGTTACATCCAAATCCGGCACATATTTTTTAATCCAAGATAATGAAGTATTCATTTTGGTTGTCCCTTCTTTTTTCTATATTTAACTGAAAATCCAAAATCTGCCTTCTGGCTCTTTTAGAACTGTTTCAGGAATCTGCTGTCATTCTCATACAGAAGACGCATATCATCGATCTCGTATTTCAGAAGTGCAATACGCTCCAGACCTACACCAAAAGCAAATCCAGTATACTCATCCGGATCGATTCCACACATACGGAGAACGTTCGGATGAACCATACCACAGCCGAGAATTTCGATCCAGCCGGATCCTTTACAGAAGCGGCAACCCTTTCCGCCACATTTGAAGCAGGATACATCTACCTCAGCGCTCGGCTCTGTAAACGGGAAATGATGTGGACGGAATTTTGTCTTTGTCTCCGGTCCGAAGAGTTCTTTTGCGAACTCCTGAAGAGTACCCTTAAGATCTGCAAATGTAACATTCTTATCAATAACAAGACCTTCGATCTGATGGAAGGAAGGAGAATGTGTTGCATCCACCTCGTCAGAACGGAATACACGTCCCGGTGCGATCATACGGATCGGCAGCTTGCCTTTTTCCATTTCACGGGCCTGAACCGGTGAAGTCTGGGAACGAAGCAGAATGGAATCGTTGATAAAGAAGGTATCCTGCTCATCTCTTGCCGGATGATTCTCAGGAATATTCAGTTTTGTGAAGTTATAGTCTGCATACTCAACCTCAGGTCCTTCAACAACTTCATAGCCCATTCCAATGAAGATACGTTCAACTTCTTCCAGAGCGATAGTGTTCGGATGACGATGACCGATCTTTGCCTTCTTTGCAGGAAGTGTTACATCGATAACCTCAGCCTTCATCTTCTCCTCACGGACTTTTTCCTCAAACTCTTTCCTGGAAGTTTCCAGAAGCTCCTCAATTTTTGCTCTTGTCTCATTAACAAGCTGACCAACCTTCGGACGCTCCTCTGGAGCAACATCTTTCATACCTTTTAAGATTGCTGTAAGCTCACCTTTTTTTCCAAGATATGCAACACGCACATCATTCAGCTTATCCAGGCCCTCGGATTCCTCGATCCGTTTTCTGGCGTTCTCAGCCAGTTCCTGAAGTCTTTCTTTCATATCCATGGTCTATTTCTCCTTTAATATAAATGATCAATGATACGCCGCTATCCATCTTCCGCCGAAGCAAAAATGGGCAATAAAAAAACCGTCCCTTATAAAAGGGACGGAATATCCGCGGTACCACCCAGTTTCCCATGAAAGATCACGGGCACTTCTGTCTGCTTAACGCGCAGCATACGTCATCTCCTACTGTTATTTCAGAGAGGAAGCTCCGGTGGGAAACTCAAGAATTATCTGAACCCGGGGAAGCTTACAGCCGGTGACTTCCCTTCTCTGTGAGAAAATAATCCTCTCTAACACCTTCACAGCTTTTTCTGTCTTTTAATACTATGCCACAAGGTCCGCTTTCTGTCAAGCGCAAAGTCTGTAAAGTCATGATTCTTTGGAGCTGTTTTTTTCATTTTCTTTTCTGGTGAGCAGAGTTTTTACTGATTTCTGCGCCCGCCGGAATTCATTTTCGAAGTATGCGTTGATCTCCGCCCCGTACAGGATCAGATTCATACACACATACAGCCACAGCATAACCATGATCAAAGCCGTCAGACTTCCATACATATTTCCAAAATTCGGAAAAAATTCAAAATACAGAGAGAATCCGTAGGAAAAAATAAGCCAGCCTACTGCAATGATAAACGCTCCCGGAAGCTGGCTCTTAAACGTTGCCTTTCTGTTGGGAAGCACCTTATAAAGCACAAGAAAAACCACAAAAAGCACTGCAAATACCAGCAGAGTTCTCGCCCCCATGAGCTTTCCAAGGAGTCTTCCCAGAATCGGTATTGTCCTCTGTGCCGCAATCTGAATACGGTTTCCTAGGACAAGCATCAACAGGGTGACAATAATCGCCAGCACAAATAACAGCATATAAAAAACCGAATAAATACGGTTCGTCAGCCAGTTTCGTGTCTCCTTCACATGGTAGATCGTGTTGAGACCGTTGATTATGGCCTGCATACCTTTTCCTGACGCCCAGAGTGCCATCAGAGCGGATAATGGCACAATTGCCGTGCTTCTCTTATATACCTCAACTACAATACTCAGCACAAAGGTCTGAAGATTCCCGGGCACAAAACCTATGATCGCGTCACGGACAACATTGTAGCTTAGCGGTGTGTAACGGATCAATGTTGTAAGAAACAATACAAACGGAATAAATGACATGATCAGAAAGTACGCAGCCTGAGCGGCATATGCACTTACATGATCTCCATTTGCTCTCTTCACAAATCCCAGCATGAGCTGAATCAGGTTTCGTTTTTTCTTCTCTTCGTCCATGCTGACCCCCTCGAGTTTCTTTTTTACCAGGAAAAGCGCTCAAATCCGATCTTATCCTGGATCTCTGGAAAAGGCTTCACGGCCGGCTGCAATTTCTTATGCTCACCGATCATCTTCTCCATCCATAACATATGATACCAGCGGTTAAATTTGTAGCCGCATCTGTGGAATTCTCCCACTCTCTTGTATCCGAAATGCCTATGAAAATCCACACTGGCATTGGTAAGATATTCATCCTCTTTTTGAGGAACAGCAATGCAGGCATTCAGATTCAGAATTCCCATCTCCGCCAGCAGGCTCTCCAGCGCGCGGTAAAGCCTTCCACCGGCGCCGTTTCCTCTTCTGTCATGTTTCACATAGATGGACATCTCTGCACACCAGCCATAGGCAGCTCTCGGATGAAACGCCGAACCATAGGCATAACCCAGGATCTCACCATTTTCTTCCGCCACAATATAGGGATATTTTTTCTGGATGTCACGAATGCGCCTAGTAAATTCCTCCACGGACGGTGTCTCATATTCAAATGTGACCGCCGTTTTCTCAACGTAATAGGAATAGATCTCTACAAGTGCTGCCGCATCCTTCTCTTCTGCCACACGTATCTGCATTACTGTTCATACCTCTGTTTCTTCTTGCCACATTCTTGATCACACATCGCAGCTGTTTATTTTGTAAAAAAACGATAGATCGTCTCAGAGCTGTACTCCTCACCCGGTCGCAGAATCGGTGAATGGAATTCATCCACATTTACTGCATTCGGCTCAACCTGTGTCTCCAGGCAGAAGCCGTAACGGTCATGATAAACATGTCCATTCTTGCCTTTCTCTTCTCCGATAAAGTTACCGGCATAAAACTGTACACACGGACAGTCTGAGGAAACTTCCATTCCGATGCCCGACTCTTTGCAGTAGGCACTGGCAATGGAGCGCACATTTCCCTTTGCATAATTGTCTGTCACATAATTGTGGTCGTATCCGCCTGTAAACTTCAGCTGCTCAAAATCTGCCTCAATATCTCTGCCGATCGTCTTCGGGCTGTTGAAATCCATCGGGGTTCCCTCAACCAGCGCATATTCTCCTGTCGGAATCGCCTGGCTGTCTCTCACAGGTGTAAAATATTTCGCATGAATACATACCTCCTGGTCCAGCACATTGCCGCTTCCCTCACCCTCCAGATTAAAGTAGGAATGATTCGTCATATTGGCAACTGTCGCTGCATCAGAACGACCTCTGTAAAGGATCTTCAGCTCGTTCTCTTCCGTAAATTCATATTTCACGATAACTGAAAATTCTCCCGGGAATCCGTTCTCTCCATCCGGGCTGATGTGGAAGAAGTCCACACTGTTCTGTCCCTCGGAGATTTCTTTCACTTCCCAGAGCTTCTTCTCAAAACCATTCGGGCCACTGTGAAGATTGTTATGGTTCTCATTCTCTGTGAGGACTACTTCTTTATCGTCAATAAAAAATCTGGAATTCTCGATACGATTACCGCTTCTTCCAATGATCGCCCCGAAAAAGCATCCGTTCACTTCGTAACTCTGGATATCGTCATACCCCAGAACTACATCCCTCAGTTCTCCGTTCTTATCCGGAACACATACTTTAACCAGGATCGCCCCATACTGAAGAACCTCCACGTACGCGCCGGACTTGTTCTCAAGATGATAGATTTTTACTTCCTCCCCAGTAGGAAGTGTTCCAAATTTTCTCACTGAAACACCCATAATACCAATACCTCCCATATATGAAAAAAGAGCCATCAAGCGGCTCTATGTCTTTAACCGATTAATCCCGGGATGCCGTTCCCTTATTTTTGACGCCTAGCGGATGCTAGGTGGGTATCCTCAACAGTGTCTTCTGCCTACCACGACGAGAGGTCTGACATCCAACCTGCGATCTTGGATTCCCAAAATGTCAATGTAGGTTCAAAAAGAAAAGGGGGATCGAACATTCCAGGATTCGGTTTTCGTTGTGTTTATTATAAACCAGTATTTGTGCTTTTTCAACAGAAAATACACATTCTTAATGAATTTTATTATTTAATGTTAAGAATATCTCTTACCGCATCCGGCATATCCGGTGCATCCACAACTCTGTCATGAAGTACAGGTGCTGTACGGATCTCCTCAACTGCACGCGGAATCGGGACTCCTGAGAATCTGGAAAGTGCATCCACAAGCCCGAAATCATCCAGTTCTTTATGGTCCTCCCCAAGAGCCTCCATAACACTTCTTGTAAATTTGTACGGGCTTGCAGTAGAAGCAATGACAGTCGGTATGTGATCCTCTGTCTCACCTACATATTTCTTATATACGCCTGCTGCAACTGCAGTATGCGTATCGATGACATAATTGCTGTTCTTATATGTCTCACTGATCGCCTGTGCAGTCTCTTCCTCACTGCAGAAATTACCATAAAAATCGCCAAGCTGTGCTTTCATATCCTCTGTGATCGTGTACTCGCCACCCTCACTTAAGGATTTCATAAGCTCAGCGCATTTCTCTGCATTCTCTCCTGTAAGACGATAGATCAGACGCTCCAGGTTACTGGAGATCAGGATATCCATGGATGGAGATGTTGTGAGGATAAAGTCACGCCTTCTGTCGTAGGTTCCTGTACGGAAGAAATCATAGAGAACACGGTTCTCATTGGAAGCACAGATCAGCTTATGGATCGGAAGTCCCATCTGTTTCGCATAATATGCAGCAAGAATATTTCCGAAGTTTCCTGTAGGAACAACTACATTGATCTCCTGACCATCCTTGATCTTACCATCACGAACCAGCGTTGCGTAAGCATATACATAGTATACGATCTGCGGAACAAGACGACCGATGTTGATGGAGTTCGCAGAAGAGAACTGGAAACCTGCCTTATCAAGCTCAGAAGCCATCTCACGATCATTGAACATCTTCTTGACTGCTGTCTGGGCGTCATCAAAGTTTCCTGTGATGCCCACAACATAAGTGTTAGCACCCTTCTGTGTTACCATCTGTTTCTCCTGGATCGGGCTGACACCATGCTTCGGGTAAAATACGATGATCTTCGTTCCCGGTACATCTGCAAAGCCTGCCATGGCAGCCTTACCTGTGTCTCCGGAGGTTGCAGTAAGGATAACGATCTCGTTCTTAACATCGTTCTTCTTCGCTGCTGTTGTCATCAGATGCGGAAGAATGGAAAGTGCCATATCCTTGAACGCGATCGTAGCACCGTGGAACAGCTCCAGGAAATAAGCTCCGTCTGCCTCATGAAGCGGTGCGATTTTCTCTGTGTCAAACTTGCTATCATATGCCTTACGGATACAGTCCTTAAGCTCTTCCTCTGTAAAATCTGTAAGGAAACGGCTCATTACCTCATAAGCTGTCTCCTGGTAAGTCATCTGTGCCAGCTTCTCCATTGATACATCCAGCTTGGGAATGCTGTCAGGCACGAACAGTCCGCCGTCCTCAGAAAGGCCTTTCAGTATGGCCATAGACGCTGTAACTGCCTGCTCTTTTCCTCTGGTGCTCTTGTACAATACCTGCATTGGTGTTCCGCCTTTCTATTGTAAAATATTTGTTTTCTTTTCAACGTTATCACATTATAGCATGGAATTATGGAAAATGCCACCACTTTAAAAAAAACCTCAAATTGTTTTTCTCAAAAAACAAAGCGCCGGCATCCTCGCAGACACCGGCATTTTTTCTGTACGGCATTCGCACAGTTTATTTGTATGTATAAAACTCGTGGACTCCATATTTGAAAAGCTTCTTAAGATCTTTTTCAAACCATTTCACATTATGCGCTTCCGCTGCGGATTTCTGAATAAAAAACAGGGCACCCTCTGAGTAATCTGTTCCTTTCAGTGCCTGCTTCACAGCCTCTCTCGTTTCGTCAGAAACCGTAACCTCATTAATCCTTCCGTCGTAAGTCGGGGAAAACTGCGGAACTCCGTCACTGTTATCCCAAACGACCTCCGTTACTGTATTAGGAAAATCTTCGCTCTTTACACGATTCATGATCACATTAGCTACAAGAACACGTCCCTTGATGTCCTCGCTGCCGGCTTCTGCTTCCACGATACGCAGCAATGTGGCATAATCTTCGTCAGACATCAGCGTGGGATTTTCGGCAAGTGTGATGGATCTCGCATCCAGCTCATTGACTTTATTCTCCATAGAGGAACTTACGTTGAGATCTGCAGTGGTATTTTTTACTTTTTTTACTCTCTGTCCCACGATCACCTGCTCACATGAGCTGCCGATCCTGGTAACTGTACTGCCAGATGACGGCGCCTCTGAAACCCCGGAAACAACACCTGCAATCCCGGTAGGAACTGCCACTTCCTCATCGGAATCCATTTTTCCGGAAGAAGCAGCATAAACCTTGCCATTGCCACTTACTGGTAATATTTTTGTCCCCACAGAAATAACCATCGCCAGAACTGCACACATAGTCAGCACTGCAAAGCCGCGCACGGAATTCCCCTTGTTTTTTTCATTTTTACGTTCGTCCTGCTCCGCAGCTGATTCACGTAAATCTTCTTTAACTTCCATACTCTCATTCCTTGCGTTAAATTTTCTGTAATGTCCCGTGATTCATCTGGTTCAGAAACGATAGCCCCTTCGTTATCTGTTTCCAAAAAAATACGAATCATTACGTTTTTTTTTCTTTCATTACATTATTTGTAACATTTCTGTAATGTATGGGAAAATTATATTTAATAAACTCCTATATGTCAAGCTTTTTTAGCCATTTTCATCCTTAATAGGGGTATTTATGAGTTATCCACATTCATTCCACATTCATTCCACACAAAATCATGCAGTTGTCCTCATAATTATCCACACAATACGCTATCCGACTGTCCATAAAAAAGAGCAGGCAGCCTCTGTTTTTCGTAAGATTCCTGATCTTATTTACAAAAAACGTACCTCTGCCTGCTCTCTGATTTCCTTTTCAGAACAGTTTTTTCTGTTGTTTTTACAGCTCTGATTATAATGTTATGTGCTTATCCCGTCAAGATTTTTCGGTCGGGCATAAACGACAGTTTTCTTAATTTATCGGTTATTGATCGCAGTTACCAGCGCATCAATGGATGCACGGATGATATCCGGGTCAACACCTGCGCCCCATGCAAGAGTTCCGTCCGGTTTGCGGATTCCCACATAGGCGATCGCCTTGGAAGTAGAGCTCTGCTCCAGCGCATGCTCCTGATAAGTCTCCAGTGTATATTTCAGTTCATAAGCCTTCTTCAGCGCATTACTTACTGCGTCCAGACGACCGTTTCCGGCAGCCTCTGTAACAACAGTTTTTCCACGGAAAATAGAAGTAACCTGTGTCACAATACCGCCATCTTTCTGCTGGAAATGAACCTCATTGATGCTGTACGGCTCAACCACATTCTCAAAAGTAGATTTAAACAGGCTGAAGATCTCATCCGGATGAAGCTCCTTATGCTTGTGATCGGAAACAGCCTTTGCAGCATATCCCATAGCCTCGCGCATTTTTGGCGGAAGGTTCAGACCGAATTTCGTCTCAAGGATATAACCTACGCCACCTTTTCCGGACTGGCTGTTGATACGGATAACATCTGCATCATAGTTTCTTCCAACGTCTGTCGGGTCGATTGGCAGATATGGCACTGTCCAGTGCTCAAGATCACCATTCTCTCTCCAGTGCATACCTTTTGCGATTGCATCCTGGTGGGAGCCTGAGAAAGCAGCAAATACAAGAGCACCGCTGTACGGACTTCTCTCATAAACCTGCATGCCTGTACATTTCTCATAAACCTCGCAAATATGCGGCATATCAGAAAAATCGATCTTCGGGTCAACACCCTGGGAATACATATTCATACCAAGCGTTACGATATCTACGTTACCGGTACGTTCTCCGTTTCCGAACAGAGTTCCCTCGATTCTGTCCGCGCCTGCCAGAAGTCCCATCTCGGAATCTGCGACACCACATCCACGGTCATTATGCGGATGCAGGGAAACGATAACATTTTCACGGTATTTCAGATTGTCACACATATATTCAACCTGGCTTGCATATACATGCGGCATGGAATGCTCAACAGTTACCGGCAGATTGATGATTGCCTTGTTATCTGCAGTCGGTTTCCATACATCAAGAACTGCGTTGCAGACTTCAAGCGCATATTCCGGCTCTGTTCCTGTGAAGCTCTCCGGGCTGTACTCAAACTGGAAATTACCCTCTGTCTCATCTGCAAGCTTTTTCAGAAGTGCGGCACCATCCACTGCAATCTTTAAGATCTCTTCTTTGGACTTCTTGAATACCTGTTCTCTCTGGGAGACAGATGTAGAATTGTATACATGCACGATTGCTTTCGGAGCACCCTTGACAGCCTCAAAAGTTTTTCGGATGATATGTTCTCTTGCCTGAGTCAGAACCTGGATCGTTACGTCCTCCGGGATCAGATTCTGCTCAATCAGGGTACGAAGGAACTCATACTCTGTCTCAGAAGCAGCCGGGAAGCCTACCTCGATCTCTTTGAAACCGATCTTTACCAGAAGCTTGAAGAACTCTACCTTCTGCTCAAGACTCATCGGGATCACAAGTGCCTGGTTTCCATCACGAAGGTCTACAGAGCACCAGATCGGGGCCTTATCTACATATTCCTTCTCCGCCCATTTCATACATTTCACCGGCGGCATGTAATACTGACGTTTGTACTTAGATGGTGTCATCATTTTTGTTTTCCTCCATTTTCTGTTTCCATTAATCTTTTGATTTTAATTTTTCGCATAAAAAAATCTTCCGACTCTGCAATTCTGCAAGAGACGAAAGACAACTGCTGTCCTACGCGGTACCACTCTTATTTCATGAATAAAAATTCATACACTCAACAGATACGGAATGCCAACAACATCCTTATATCCTCTCCGGGTAACGGCGGACACCGTCTGCGTCTACTCTCCATATAAAAAAGATTTCGGGCAGATGCTCCGAGGCGAGTTCCACAAATCTCTTCCGCTGCTTCTCACCGACCAGCAGCTCTCTGTGCTCCGTTCGCTGTGTACTATTCCTCATCCAAGCATTTCTCTTTCTAAAACTGTTATTAGGGTACCACGTTATTCCGGATTTGTCAATGTCAAATTACTCAATACATTCTTAGCTTTTCCGCAGCAATTACTCCCAGTTTCTTCCTGATACCATATATTTCCTGTATTTTGCAGGCGTCGTCCCTGTAAACTTCTTAAATATCTGGATAAAATAGCTCTGGTTTGCAAAACAGAGATATTCTCCGATCTGAGACGCAGTATATTCAGAATAGGAAAGCATGCTGCGGGCCGCTTCAATTCGTTCTTTCTGAATATAGTCTACAATCGACGTTCCTGTTTCCTGCCGGAACAGCCTGGAAAGATAGCAGGCACTGATCCCTGCTGCCCGGCCTACATCCTCCAGTGTAATCGGATTATGCAGATGCAGATGAATGTATTTCACTGCCCTGTCGATCGCCCTGCTGTAATGAGGTCTCCCATACTTCCGGACCTCCCTGGCAAACCGAAGCGCCGCCTGCATGGTGAGCTCTTTTACCGCAACCTGATCCGCGCATTCCTCTACCGTCTGAATATAGCCATCACTGAGCGAATATGCCGTTTCTTCCGGTACTCCGCCTTCAATAGCTGCACGGGTATCCAGCGTAATTCCTGCGATAAACATGTTTTTGCTGTTGCGTAGCTGGTCTTTCGAAAGAATACCTGGTATCCCATCCGGTTCCTGCTGTATAACGGAACGGATCCGTTCCACCTGACCATTGCGGATTGCCTCATATTGCATCCGTTCTTTCGCATATGAACCATGTCCCTGCAGGTTCTCACGGCGCTGAAACAGGGTGTCTTCTCCACGGTTTACAGCCAGGAGAGCTTCCGTTTCTTTCTTTTCGAGTTTTTTTTCTTTCATAATAAATCTATATCTCCTTAATACTGCAATATTTTATTATTTTTAACAAGATTTTATTATATTTTATCAATAAAAAATGCTATAGTCCATATTAAGAAAAATATTTTTTTGGAGGTTTTTATATGGAACATGATTTAAAAAAAATCATAGGCCAGATGACCCTGGAAGAAAAAGCTGGAATGTGCTCCGGCCTTGATTTCTGGCATCTGAAACATGTAGACCGTCTTGGAATCCCGGAAGTAATGGTCAGCGACGGGCCGCACGGACTTCGTAAGCAGGATGATAAGGGCGACCACCTTGGAATGAACGACAGTATCAAGGCTGTCTGCTTTCCTCCTGCTGCCTTAAGTGCCTGCTCCTTTGACCGTAAGCTGATGGAAGAAATGGGCAAGACCATCGGAAAAGAAGCTCAGGCTAACGATGTATCCGTAGTACTTGGACCGGCAGTAAATATCAAACGTTCTCCTCTCTGCGGAAGAAACTTTGAATATTACTCCGAAGATCCATATCTTGCAGGGGAGATCGCCGCTGCCTTTGTAAACGGCGTACAGTCCCAGCATGTAGGAACTTCAATCAAACATTTTGCAGCAAACAACCAGGAATACCACCGTATGAGCAACTCCTCTGATGTTGATGAGCGAACCTTACGCGAGATCTATTTCCCGGCATTTGAAACTGCTGTAAAAAAAGCTCAGCCGTACACTTTCATGTGCTCCTACAACCAGATCAACGGCACCTTTGCATCCGAGAACAAATGGCTTCTCACAGATGTACTCCGCGGTGACTGGGGCTTCAAAGGCTACGTCATGTCCGACTGGGGCGCTGTCAATGACCGTGTAAAAGGCCTTGAGGCAGGTCTTGAACTGGAAATGCCATCCTCCGGCGGTGCCAATGATGCTCTGATCGTACAGGCTGTAAAAGACGGCACCCTTAAAGAAGAAGTTCTCGACCAGGCTGTAGAACGCATTCTCCGCATTATCTTTGAATATGCAGATCATCATGCTCCGCAGGAATTCACAATGGAAGAAGATCATGAAGAAGCCCGCCGCATTGCTGAGGAATCCATGGTTCTTCTGAAAAACAACGATCAGATCCTTCCGCTGAAGACGTCCGAAAAAGTTGCTTTCATTGGCGGCTTCGCCAAAAAGCCTCGTTTCCAGGGTGGCGGAAGCTCTCATATCAACTGCTTTAAGATCACCAATGCACTGGATTCTGTTCCTTCTGATGCACAGGTTATTTATGCAGAAGGCTTCCCTGCAGACAAAGATCTCTATGATGACGCCCTTGCTGCAGAAGCTATCAAAGCAACAAAAGAGGCCGATAAGGTTGTTATCTTTGCCGGACTTCCTGACAGTTTCGAATCTGAAGGCTACGACCGTTCCCACATGAGACTTCCGGAATGCCAGAACCGCCTCATCACAGAGATTCTGAAAGTACAGCCAAACGCTGTTGTTGTCCTTCACAACGGTTCCCCTGTGGAAATGCCATGGCTTTCTGATGTAAAAGGACTTCTGGAGGCATATCTTGGCGGACAGGCCGGCGGGGCTGCTGTTGCAAATATCCTTTACGGAAAAGTAAACCCAAGCGGTAAGCTCGCTGAAACAATTCCACTTAAGCTTTCCGACAACCCATCCTACCTGAATTTCGGTGGCGACGAAAACGTCGAGTACCGCGAAGGTGTGTTCGTTGGTTACCGTTATTACGATACAAAAGAAATGAATGTAGCTTATCCTTTCGGATACGGACTTTCATACACTACCTTTACCTACAGCAATCTTCAGATCTCCAACGAGAATCCTACTGAAAAGGATACACTTACAGTTTCTGTTGATGTGACAAACACAGGCACTGTTGCAGGTAAAGAAGTTGTACAGCTTTATGTAAAAGACTGCACAGGCTCCGCAATCCGTCCGGAAAAAGAACTCAAAGGTTTCGAAAAAGTTTCTCTGAACCCAGGCGAAACTAAGACCGTTACTCTGGAACTTGATAAGCGCAGTTTTGCATGGTATAACACAACTCTTCACGACTGGTTCGCTGCCAACGGCGAATACAAAATCCTCATCGGCGCATCTTCCAGAGACATCTGTCTGGAAGGAACTGTCCATATGAACAGCATCCAGGAAATCCCGATGCACGTTCACATGAATACTACCCTTGGTGAACTGTTCCGCAATCCTAAGACAAGTGCAACAGCCAAAGAGCTGACATCCGCATATCTTTCAGCCATGAACGGCGGCGAGGAAAACGCTTCCGAGGCAGCCTCTGAAGCAGTCACCGAAGAAATGACCCAGGCCATGACCGATTCCATGCCATTACGTGCTCTTATGAGCTTTGGCGGCTTTTCCAGAGAAAAACTTGTTGAGATTATCGAAAAGCTGAATTCATTAGTATAATTTTTTATAATCAGTTTTTCACATTCTCTTCATTTTCCTTTCACACAATGCACACATTTTTTGATTATATTATTAACTGTAAACAGCAAATGCACTTGCTGAATAAATCTTTTTCTTTTTCATACTTTTTTCGCCGGGAGTTCGCACTGCTCCCGGCCTCCTTCTTTTTGGGGCTGAATCTCTTTTCACTTACGAATAATCCTTACAAAAAAATCCATATACAAGGCTGATTTACTTAACAATTTAGGATATACTAAATAGAAAAGGCTTGTAGATTATCATTTGTACAAAATGTATATTGCACATTTATTTACCAATAATCTATAAGCCTAAATTTATTTTTTATTCGATTGTTTTATTCTTCCCCTACCTTGGCAAGTGTGGAAGAACCTCCTCTCTTTAATTATGAATTCTACTTTCGACTAATCAAAAGTAATCATTTTCTATGATTTTCGAGATTTGATTTTCGAGATTTGATTCCCCAAACTCCGCAAACCCTTGATTTTAAAGTATAAATCGGGGCAACAGGATTTGAACCTGCGACCTCACGGCCCCCAGCCGTGCGCGCTACCAAGCTACGCCATACCCCGCAACAAAAGAAATTATATCAGAAACCTCTCTGGAATGCAACCTGTTTTTTCCCAAGCTTCTTCCCAAATGTTAATTTCAAAAAAATCCCATCTGATCATAAAATCAGATGGGATCCATATCACAAAATTTCCTGCTGGCGCAGTAAATGTCGTTCCTCATCGGAACCTCAGACTCCGCTTACGCTACGCCTGAGTATCGCAAAATTTCCTGCTGGCGCAGTAAATTTTGCTTAGTTATTAATAAGTTTATCCTCGCCGTTCCAGCTGTAGAGTTTACGGATCTCCTCGCCGACTTTCTCAGACTGATGCTCAGAAGCTAATTTTCTCATAGCCTTGAAGTGTACCTGAGCGCCTGCATCAGACATGTCGAGTAAGAACTCTTTAGCGAATGTACCATCCTGGATGTCAGAAAGTACTTTCTTCATTGCTTTCTTTGTATCCTCTGTGACGATCTTCGGTCCTGTTACATAGTCACCATACTCAGCTGTGTTGGAGATAGAATATCTCATTCCAGCGAAGCCTGACTGATAGATCAGGTCAACGATCAGTTTCATCTCATGGATACACTCGAAGTATGCGTTTCTTGGGTCATAACCAGCCTCAACAAGTGTTTCGAAACCAGCCTGCATAAGTGCACAAACACCACCGCAAAGTACAGCCTGCTCACCGAAGAGGTCTGTCTCTGTCTCTGTACGGAATGTTGTCTCAAGAACACCAGCTCTTGCTCCACCAATTCCAAGTGCATATGCAAGTGCGATATCCTGTGCTTTACCTGTAGCATCCTGCTCTACAGCTACCAGACACGGAACACCCTTGCCAGCCTGATACTCACTTCTTACTGTGTGTCCAGGTCCCTTAGGAGCGATCATTGTAACATCAACATATTTCGGAGGTTTAATGCATCCAAAGTGAATGTTGAAGCCGTGAGCGAACATAAGCATGTTGCCTTCTTCAAGGTTTGGCTCGATGGACTCTTTGTAAAGCTTAGCCTGTTTCTCATCGTTGATAAGAATCATGATGATATCTGCCTGTTTAGCAGCCTCTGCTGCTGTATATACTTTAAAGCCCTGCTCCTCAGCTCTTTTCCAGGATTTGCTGCCTTCGTACAGACCGATAATGACATCACATCCGGAATCCTTTAAGTTCAGAGCATGTGCATGTCCCTGGCTTCCGTATCCAATAATTGCAATTTTTTTACCATCCAGTAAGCTTAAATTACAATCTTCCTGATAAAAAATCTTGTTAGCCATTTTACTTTCCTCCTCTGATGTTTATCACATCTTCTTCATAAAAATTATTTATCGTTAAGAGAGTGGCTGCTCTCCTAGCAAACATGTAACTCACAGGAAACGCACATCTTCGCTTCCGCGGGATAATCCTGTGATTCCTGTTCTTGCAAGCTCGAGAATCTCATAGTCAGCCATCAGCTCAACAAAAGCCTTAAGCTTGTTCTGGCCTCCCGTCATCTCCATGATAAGAGAATCCTTACTTACATCAACTACTTTAGCACGAAAGATATCTGCAATCGAAAGTGCTCCCTGTCTCTGCTCCGGCTTCACTGCAACCTTGACAAGCATCAGCTCCCTGGCCACACTGTCATCCGGCTTCAGCATCTTGACATCTCGCACATCTTCCTGCTTCGCCAGCTGCTTGGTGATCTGCTGCATCATCTGATCATCTCCCTCGCAGACAACCGTCATACGGGAATATCTGTCATCTGCAGTCACACCTGCTGTAATGCTGTCGATATTATATCCACGGCGGCTGAAAAGGCCAGCCACACGGCTAAGGACTCCGGAAGTATTATCCACAAGAATGGATAGTATTCTCTTTTCCATTAATACACCTGCTTTCAACACTTTATGTATAGAAAACCAACTTCGTCAGTTAACGCTTTAATCTAATAAACATTGCTTTCTTATCATTATAACAACTTCGGAAATTTTGTCAATCAAAATTTCTCGTAAAATGCCTTCAAAAATTAATAAGAAGCATTTTGGAGTGTCAGATCAGATATTTGTTTCGAAGCTCTTCGAGTGCTTTGGGTGTCAGATAAAGCTTCTTCCGCAGGAACTTTTCCACACCGCCATTTTCTTTTTCGATCACATCGAATACGGTATTGATATAAGATTCTTTTACCTGGTAAAAGGCTGTCAGATTTTCAAATTTCTGGATGTTTTCCGGACGATATGCGCGATAAAGTCTGTGCATATATTTAAGTTCTTCCTCAAAGCAGGGATTTGATCTTATAAAATCTTTCCGGATAGTCTCCTTCGAGACACCCAGCGCAAAAAGAAGCAGTGCAGTTCCTACGCCTGCCCGGTCTTCTCCTGTTGTACTGTGAAAAACAACTGCTCCGTTTTTTACATGAAGAAGGACATCCAGAAAACGTGCATACTGTTTCAGGGAATATTCATCAGTAAGGAAGCTGCGATATCTGTCCTGCATGTACTTGTCCGTATCTCCATAGCAGGACATCACCTGTTCGAAAAAACTTCTTCCTCCGCTCTCCTCATCCAGAATCGGAATATGATAATATTCTACCCCTGCCATGATATCATCCGGTTTTTTCTTTACTTCTGCTGCTGACCGGAAATCGATCACTGTTTTTACATTATATTCTTCTGAAAGAATACGGCTGTCTGCCATGGAGGCATGATAGATCTCACCGCTTCGTAAAAGCTTTCTTGGCAGAATATGCGAACCGTCCTCAGTCATCAGTGCCCCAAGATCTCTGGTATTGGGAAGGTTCTGCAGTGGCAGCCTGCTGCCCTTTGGAAAACCTACTGCCATATCCGGATTCAGTACCTTAAGAAGTCTGAGACAATCCTGAACCTCCTGTTCTGTCATATCGAATTTATAACGTTTCTGACGTCTTGTTATAATTACCAGATAGTTGATGATCAGCTGCTTCTCTCCCGTTCTATCCGCGCCTTCCCTACGCATATATGCCCAGAGAATGTCCTTGCATGGAAGACTGTTCAGCATCATATGTCTGTTAAATACAAAAAAGCCATCCTCGATCCGTATCTTTCCGTATCTCATTTCTTTCCTTTCTCCTTCTTAAACCCTGTGCCGTTTTTGACAATACTGTTTATCATACCAGAAATTTACAGTTCCGTACACCTAGTTTGACAATTTTCGTGGATTCGATATAATAAGTGGATATATTTTACCCCAAGGAGGCTTTCTTTATGGAAAATCTTATTTTCTGTCTGAATGCTACCATACCGATTTTTTTCACTCTGCTTCTTGGATATTTTTTCCGCAGAATCGGACTTTTTGATGATGCTTTCGTCAGCCGTATGAATAAATTCGTATTTGTGGCAGCTCTGCCTGTTCTTCTGTTTCAGGATATTGCTCAGGTAGATATTTACAAGGTCTGGGATCTGAAAATGGTAATCTTCTGCTTCGTGATCACTTCTTTAAGCATTACAATTTCCGTTCTTCTGTCGCTGTTTCTTCATCCGTCAGATATCCGCGGTGAGTTTATCCAGGCTTCTTACCGAAGTAGCGCCGCGATCCTGGGAATCGCGGTTATCCAGAATCTTTATGGAAACGCAGGTATGGCACCTCTGATGATTATTGCCAGTGTGCCCCTCTATAATGTGATGGCTGTTGTTGTGCTTTCTGTATTTAAGCCCGGACAGGGCCGGCTGGACCGTACCGCCCTTAAGAAAACCCTGAAGGGTATTGTAACCAATCCGATCATCCTAGGCATTGCAGCAGGCATGGTCTGGTCTCTTTTACGGTTTCCGTTTCCAAAGATTCTGGATTCCACAGTCGGCAACCTTGCAAAAACAGCAACCCCTCTGGGACTGATGGCTATGGGAGGCTCTCTCCGTTTTGGAAAAGCTTTTTCCAGACTGAAAGCATCTGTCGTGTGTACCTTTATGAAGCTTGTAGGATATGAAGCACTCTTTCTTCCTCTTGCCATTTCCCGTGGTTTTACCAGGGATAAGCTTGTTTCCATTATCATCATGCTTGGCTCTGCCAGCACTGTAAGTTGTTTTGTCATGGCAAAAAACATGGATCACGAAGGCTCTTTTACCTCCGGTGTTGTACTTCTCACAACGCTTTTGAGCTCTTTTACCCTGACTTTCTGGCTCTTTATCTGCCGGAATCTCGGGCTTGTCTGAGTTTTGAAATTTCGGCTGTCCTGATTCAGACAAAAAATTCATTAAAAATACGGCAGGAACCTGTCCCGTGTATCGACTCCAAAAAGCTAGACTTCTTGGGGCCGTCTCACTGTTTACAGTTCCCGCCGTATTTTTATGTACATATCTAATCAGATCAGCTTCAGATACCTTAATCCGTCCCGTATTCCATAATGGAACATATCGGAAGTTACATAGTCTGCAAGCTCTTTGATCTTCGGAGAAGCATTTCCCATGGCAACCTTCGTTGCTGCATATTCAAACATTGCCAGATCATTATTGCTGTCTCCGAATACTATGGTATCCTCCCACGGAATGTCAAATAGCCGGATCACCGTTGCAATTCCCACGGCCTTGTTGAAGCCCTTTGGCACAAGCTCAATGGTATTTCCCACAAAAGAGCTGCTGCCCTCATGACGGATAATGTCATAGTACTCTCTCAGAATGGAAAGGGCTTTTTCCGCATCACAACCGGGCATCATTTTTGCGCTGATCTTGTTGATCTGCATATGGTCTTCGTTTCCCCGGATCGGACGCCATCTCTCTCCCAGTGTTTCCGTGATCAGGCTGGCATACCAGTTCACATCATCTGTATATTCATCCTTGTCGTAATACATATAGTATGCGCCTTCCATTACAGGAACCAGACCATATTTTCTCAGCACCTCCACGGAAAGCTTCGCGATCTCCGGAGTCATCTCTTTGTTAAAAAGACGCTTCCCGTCTTTCTCAATGGTAGAGCCACAGGCACTGATCATTCCGGTAAAGGGAATCTGCTCCAGATAACCGGGAACAAAAGCTCTGCTTCTTCCTGTACACAGCCAGGCTTCATGCCCGTTATTCACCAGTGCTCGTATTGCCTCAAGTGCACTGTCCGGCACGCCTTTTTTCATATCGCAGACTGTTCCGTCCGCATCAAAAAATACTGCTTTTCTGCTCATATCAAAAATCCTCCGCCTTATCTGTAGAATACACGTGCCGCGCGTACCAGGCTCTCTGTATCCTTCACTCCGGCCGTCTCGTAAGCCGAATGCATGGCCAGCTGCGGAAGTCCGATATCAACGGTATTCATAGCTGCCTGTGTGTTAGAAATATTTCCAAGTGTGGATCCGCCTGCAATATCTGAGCGGTTTACAAATGTCTGATACGGTACCTCCGCTTCTCTGCAAAGCTCTTTAAAGATTGCAGCAGAAATTCCATCCGTACAATACTTCTGATTCGCGTTATATTTGATCACGATTCCGCCGTTCATCACCGGTTTATTCACCGGATCCGCCTTATCTGTATAATTGGGATGAAGGGCATGGGCATTGTCAGCTGAGATCATAAAGCTCTCGGCAAGTGCCATCAGAAAGCCCTCATGATCGCCACCAAGTGCCAGATGAATCCGGTACAGTACATCCTTCAGAAATGCAGAAGCCGCTCCCTGTCTGGTAGTACTTCCAACTTCCTCATTATCCAGTACGCAATGGACTGCAATGTTTTTTTTCTTATCTGCTGTGAGAAACCCTTCCAGGGAGGCAAAAGCACATTGCAGATCATCCAGTCTCGGACTTGATACGAATTCATTTCTTGCGCCCCAGACAGTTCCAGGCATACGGTTATAAAGGAACAGATCCTGTCCCAGGACATCTTCAGGATGCACACCGGCCAGTTCTGCCATCATCCGTATAAAGCTGCCCTTTTCGCCGTTTCCGCTATACAGCGGAAGCATGTCTTTCTGTACATTATAATGATATCCGCCGTTGATATCACGGTTCATATGAATGGCAAGGCTTGGGATCATCACAAGATCTCTGTCCGCATCTACCAGCTTCTCGAGAATCTTGCCGTTTTTTCGCACGATCATACGTCCTGCCACAGATAGCGGACGGTCAAACCATGTGGAAAGGATCATTCCTCCGTAGCGTTCCACGTTCAGCTTCACATAAGCTCCGCCTACAGACATCTCCGGATTCTCCTTGATCTTAAAAGATGGGGAATCGCTGTGACTTGCAATGATATGATATCTTCTGGAATCATTTACCGGAATGGAAAATCCAATGATTGCAGAATGATTTCGCATGACAAAATATTTTCCGCCTTTTTCCAGTTCCCAGTGTTCTTCCTCTTTAAGCTCAGTAAAACCCTCCTCCAGAAAACGTTTTCGTGTTTCTTCTGCTGCCTGAAATGCAGTCGGGCTCTTGCTGATAAATTCCAAAAGTTTTTCTGTTGTTTCTTCGTACATGTGTTTTCTCCTCTGTCCAGCCTTTCAGAAAACGGAAGGCCGTTTTGCTACTGCCATTATACGGCAAATTACTTTTCAGAGCAATACTTTAACCGATCTGCTGAAAGATCCAGGATACCAGCGGAAGAGTTATAATGGCACATACTGTTGATACCAGAATTCCTCCCATTGCATAATCTCCGTCCGAACCGGAAGCATTTGCCATCATGACCACGGAGGACATTACCGGCATAGCTGAGGTCAGAGCCATTGTCATTCGGATATCTGCTGCAACAGGGAGTAGTCCCAGCAACAGATAAAAGAGCACCGGAAATACCAGCATTTTTACAAGAACGATCCCATAGTAATCCGGTTTCCGGATAAACTTCAGCACATCTATGCAGGCAAAGATTCCTCCCAGATAGATCATAGCCAGAGGGGTTGCAGTTGCTCCCATTTTCTGAAGTGCAGAATTAAGGATCTCTGGGATCTGTATTCCCGCAAGTACACAGATCATTGCCAGAACGATCGCCACAGTTACAGGGTTGATAAGCTTTTTCGGATTAAATGCCGCAGCCTCTTTTTCCGGAGAAGTCAGCTTCACGCCCAGGGTCCAGAGCATTAGCTGATCAATAATCGTGAAAACAGATATGTAAAGCATTCCTTTTTCCGGATAAATACTGATCACAATGGGAATTCCCATAAATCCCACATTTCCAAACATGGTCATAGCCCGATACAGCTGCAGATGATCTCCCTTCAGATGAAAAACATTTGCAGATATTTTTCCAAGAATCAGAAGTCCGATATACATGGCTGCCGCAATTCCCAGAATGGGCAAGGATGCAAGAAATGTTTGGCGGTCTACGCCATTAACGGTATTGACAAAGATCATTACCGGCAAAGCCAGATTGATCACGAAGCGGGAAATTACTTCCAATGTTTCCCTGGTCAGTACTTTGGTGCGGATCAGAATGATTCCGGTGATGATATAGATCACGAACATTCCAATCTGCTGTAACAAGACAGTTAATGTACTCATTTTTTTAAGTTCTCCTTTTTCTCGAAAATATGTGAGAATAATTTTGGGTCATTATAACATTACAGAGTAATTTTCTATGACATAAAAAATAATGCACCCGGGAACTGACTCCTGTCAATCCCTGCGATGCATTATTTTACAGAAAATGTTTTATGCTTGTGCGTTTTTCCGTACCCCAAAGTACTGCACTGCTTTGTCGCCCAGCTTATTTAAGATCATGGTATAAGCTGCTCCAAATACATTTGCGCCGATACGGAGCATCACAGCTGCCGGCATTCCGAACAGGCCTGATGCGATGGACAGGGCGCCAAAGGTATTAAACGCTGTCTGCCACGCATAACCTGCTGAATATCCTACTCCGATTCCGCCGATCATTCCGATATACGGATACATGCTTTTCGGAAGTACCAGATAGAGCACCACAAAGATCAGGCAGCCGACAATATTAAACAGCCCTCTTTTTCCAGCTCTGCCTTTACAGTCTTCTGTAAACGGAAGACATACGGACATGCAGGCGATTCCGGCCCACATTGCTCTTGGAAGTCCCAGCAGGGACATGATCAGCATGGCGCTGGAAACGATCAGCGTCAATCTCAAATACCATCTGCCTCTGGAGGAATGCAGATCAAATTCACGGAACAGATCCAGAAATGTTCTGCGGTACGGACGGTTTTTCTGATTTTTATAGAAAATCACCATGCAAAGAATCATTCCTACGAGAAGGCCTTCCACTCGAAGCACATATGCTCTGCCCGTGACATCGTATCCCATCAAAAGTAGATAACCCAGCACAAAGGTAGAATGATTATACATGATCACATTATGGCAGCCCAAAATCATCAGCAGCAGAATACATGCCGCATTGATAAAAAACGCAGGTACCGGTGACACCATGTTGGAAAGTCTCGGACCTATAATCAGAATTCCGAAGATTCCAGCTAGGGACAGAAGGCCATGTGTTGTTCGAATCCCGAAATCCGCCTGGCGCAGTACCAGCACAGCCAGAAGCACGGTAACACCTACCACACTGTTGTCATTTCCGGTTATTTTACTGTACAGTGTTACAACCGCCACGCAGAACACCATAACAAGATATACCTTAAAATTATAGATCAATATGTGTTTTCTTTTTTCTTTTGGGTCTGTAGTATTTTTGATCAGCTGTTTTGATCCGGTTGAGCTTAACTGCAGTTCCTGATAAAATGTCATTTCTCATCGCTCCTTTTTCCAAATATACAAACAGCCATTATACTTTGTTTGAATCGAAACGTCAAATGTTTTTTTATCTTAATTCTGCGATTCTGGTTACAGCTACGTAAATTTCCTGGATCTTATACCAGGTCGGATAATCCACCACTCCTGACGTTGGCAGTCCGAACACATTCTGAAATTTTTTCACGGAGGCTGCCGTCGCCTGACCATAAATTCCATCTACAGCTACAGACGGAATGGCAGGATATGCTTTTGCAATCGCATTAAGCTGTTCCTGTATCTGCTGCACTTTTTCCCCGGAAACGCCTATCGTCAGATCATAACCTGGCCAGGATGCTGGTATTCCTGAAACTGCCTCTGCCACGTTGATATACATATCATTTCCGTAAAAACTGCGGATGATCTCAATGGCCGAATATCCCTGATCCCCAAGTGCCTTGCTGCCCCACTGGGTCATCCAGCCCCGGTCTCTGCACTGTACCTGGCGTCCATCGCAGTACTGCGTCAGGATCGGCTGACGTACATCCGGTCTGGAAAGATAATTCTCAAAAAGTTCATCTACGATCCGGTCAATACTGTCAAAAATATTCCGGCCGTTAATCCATTTGTGATCATAGGCTGTGGAGGAGGTTATTGTGTAGTCAAAGCCTTTATTTCTATACCATTCAGTGTATACTCTGTTCAACGTAAACGACATGATCGCCAGTATGTTCGCCCGGATCGTATCATCCGGCCAGGTTGCGTAGATCTCACTGCTTGCCACGTTTTTGATGTAATCTTTATAGCGCACATAATAATTCTGCGCTGTAGTATCTCCTACCGGCCCATCATGTACTACGATATATTCCGGGATCACAACCCTGCTCAGAACGATCTCACCGGATTCATTGACCGGTTTGATCTCTGCCTCCGGATTTTTCGGCGGATATTCTCCAAACAAAGTATGCGGTCCAATTACGATCCGTTGAAAATCATCCGCCTGGCCACTCTGTCTTCTCAGCATTGCAGGCTGCTGTGCCGTTGTCTGAGGCAGAATCTCGGTTCCTGCTACTTCCTTTGGTTCAAAACCATCCGCACTGATCTGAACGGTATATTCTGAATATGGCTGCTGCTCCACCGGTTTCATGCTGTACTCCAGTGGAGGAGCAGCCAGTTCAAGCATCGGAGTCTTTCCAGAAGAATCTGTACGTACTTCCTCCAGTATATTATCCGGTACTCCCGTATAGGAAATCCGAACTCTGGCATTTTCTATTGGATGATTATTCACTCCGTCCTGTACTGTAATCTGAAGCCGTCCCTGATCCGGCATATCTTGCTGTATGGATGCATAAGAAGAATCTTTCATAAATAAAAACTCCTTTTTGTACCTTAAGGCATATGAACTCTCTGCTAGTATATGCATTCATTAAAAAAATGCTGCGGATCTTTCACATGAAAAGATCTCACAGCACTTATATGATATCCTGTTATATTTCGTTCATTCTGAACTTTTTCAAATAGTCTCTGTCAGAATATCTTCAGAATATCATTGTACATCACAACTACCATTAACGCCATCAAAAGCATCAGACCTGCAAAATGTACCATACCCTCTATTCGGCGGTTTATCGGTTTTCTGCGGATTGCTTCTATAATCAAAAATACCAGTCTTCCTCCATCCAGTGCCGGAAGCGGAAGTAGATTCATAACCCCAAGGTTTGCAGAAAGAAGCACTGCCATGTTCAGCATGTTCATCCAGAGCATAAGCGTTCCTTCACTCTTGGACTGCTCATAAGTATTACCGATCGCATCTGCAACCCCAACCGGACCACTCAGATCATTCATTCCAAGATGACCTGTCACGAGCTCCTTTAAACTGAGAATGGTCGTACGGATCATATATTTCACTTCCACTGCACCATATTTCAGTACATTAAGTCCGGAGGCTTTCTCACTGTAGGTATTATAACCGAATCCAGATACAGGTGTTCTGTATTCCTTCGGCGTAATCTCTGCTTCATATTCCAGACCGTCGCGCTCATACGTGATCATGACCGGTTCATTGGACAGCGGATGCTTTTCGATGTATTTTTCGTAGGCTTTTCCATCAAGGACTTCCACTCCATTGATTTTTGTGATCACATCTCCTGCCTCAAGTCCGGCTTCCTCCAGTGGCATTCCTTTGATCAGGGATTCTACTGTCATAGAGTTTTCATCGGAGCGGTTAAAGCCAAGAAGATACCTCACATTTACATCCGGTTTAAAGGAGATCTCCTGTTCCTTTCCGTCACGTTTTACCTTCAGATGAATAGTATCCCCTTCCTGAAGTTCATTCAGATACGAATACACATAGAGATCTTTTCCCAGATCAATATGGTATCCCTGATACTCGGTGATCACATCACCAACTTCAAGACCTGCTTTTTCAGCTGCAGAATCCTTCGTTACTTCCAGTACTGTAGCCGGATCATAACCTATACATCCTACAATGATCACAGACAGCACAAATGCCAGCAGAAAATTAAATACAGGACCCGCTGCCACAACAGCAATTCGCCCCCATACGGACGCGGAATTGAAAGTTCCCGGACCTTCATCCTCCGCATCCTCCCCAGCCATGGCACAGGAACCTCCCAGAGGCAGAAGTTTCCAGGAATAACGAGTACCACCTTTTACAGTACTGAGTATTCTGGGACCCATGCCAAGAGAAAACTCCAGCACCTCTATGTGATTCTTTTTTGCCAGGAGAAAATGCCCTAGCTCATGAATCAGTATTACAACGCTGAAAATAATAACAGTTATCACAAATCTCAATTTACCACCTGCTTTCGATCCACTGATAAGTATCCTGCTCTACTGATAGGATCTCATCCAGATCCGGGTGAGCAATTTTTTTATGTCTTTCCATAGACTGTGCAATAATCTCATAAATATCCAGAAAGCCGATTTTTTCTTCCAGGAATTTCTTCACAGCAAGTTCATTTGCCGCATTAAATACGGTCGGCATACTGCCGCCTTCACGGGATGCCTGAATTGCCATAGGAAGTCCCCTGAAAGTTTTCATATCCGGTACCTCAAAGGTTATCTCCCGGAGCTTTGTAAAATCAAGTCTCTCTCCATCCAGATATCGTCTGTGTGGATAGTATAATGCGTACTGAATTGGCAGACGCATATCCGGAGTTCCCAGCTGTGCCATGATCGCGCCGTCCTTGAACTCCACCATAGAATGAATAATGCTCTGTGGCTGTACAACAACCTGGATATGATCCAGATCCATATCAAAAAGCCATTTCGCTTCCATGACTTCAAGACCTTTGTTTACCAGCGTTGCTGAGTCCACAGTGATCTTCCGTCCCATTACCCAGTTCGGATGCTTCAGGGTATCTGCGACCGTAACATTTTTAAGTTCTTCTGTAGTACGGCCACGGAAAGGGCCGCCGGATGCCGTGATCAGAAGCTTATGGATCTCTTTTGGTTCTTCTCCGTGAATTGCCTGAAAAATAGCACTGTGCTCACTGTCTACAGGAAGAATGGAAACGCCGTATCCCTTTGCCAGCGGCATGATCAGATGACCTGCTGTGACAAGTGTCTCTTTGTTTGCAAGTGCGATATCTTTTCCGGCACGGATTCCCTCCATTGTCGGGCGGATTCCGATCATTCCCACAATGGCCGTAACAAGAATGTCAGACTCCGGCATAGCCGCAAGCTCCAGAAGTCCTTCCATTCCGCTGACTACTTTTGTAGAAGTATCCTGAACACGTACTTTCAGATCTGCCGCTGCCTCTGCATCCCAGACTGCTGCCATGAGCGGGTGAAATTCACGGATCTGCGCTTCCAGTTTTTCCACGCTCTTTCCTGCACTGACTGCAACCACACGAAGATCGTCGTTCTTCCGTGCCACATCCAGGGTCTGGGTTCCTATGGAACCGGTAGAGCCTAATATTGCAATATTCTTCATTTCAATGTCTCCTAAATTCCAAGAATCATTTTTGCAAGATAATAAATAACAGGTGCTGTAATGATCACACTGTCAAAACGATCCAGAATTCCACCATGTCCCGGGATCAGCTTTCCATAGTCCTTGATGTTCTGATTTCGTTTGATCGCAGATGCAGCCAGATCACCTACCATGGAAATCAAAGCTCCCACCGCACAGATCACAGCATACTCTGCCATTTTTCCATGTGTCGCTGTTGCATAGATCACTCCCAGAAGCGCTGCTCCTGCAACACCGCCTACTGCACCTTCAATGGATTTCTTCGGACTTAAGACCGGTGCCATCTTATGCTTACCAATAAGCATTCCCACACAGTAAGCACAGGTATCACAGCCCCAGGAGCAGAGGAATATCAACCATACCAGGAATTTTCCATCCGGAAGATTTCTGGTAAGATAAATGAACGACAGCATCACCGCCACATATATGACTCCGAAAAACGCCGCCATGACCTGCTCCGCACGGTATTTCGGATAGCCGAATACATAAACGAACAGAATCAGAATCAGGCTGATGATAACTGCCATAGTTCCAAAGCTTTCAAAATTAAACTCCATGGCAATATAATAGATCACAGCTCCAAGATATCCTACAAGCTCCAAAATCGTAAACTTTTCATCACTTACTTTCATTACCTTATAAAGTTCGCGCATTCCAATCAGTGAAACAGCAAGAAGTGTAAAAAACAGGATCCAGCTTCCGGAAATGATCGTGGCAAGGGCAATGATAACAAGGATGATACCGCTTATCAGTCTTGTCTTAAACATGTTTTATTCCTCCTTAACGCCGCCATAGCGTCTGTCTCTCTGATTGTACTTCTCAATGGCCTTGATCAGCTCTTCTTTGTTGAAATCCGGCCATGCAACCGGGGTAAAATAAAACTCGGAATATGCCAGCTGCCACAGAAGAAAATTGGAAAGACGCTGTTCACCGCTTGTACGGATCATCAGATCCGGATCCGGTGTTCCCGCAGTATCCAGATAGCTCGCAATGATATCCTCTGTGATACTCTCCGGCTCTACTTTTCCATCCTTTACATCCTGTGCCATTTTCTGCATCCCACGGCGGATCTCATCACGGCTTCCATAATTCAATGCCAGCTGGAAATAGATTCCGTCAAAATCTTTGGAGTATTCTTCCAGCTCACGGACACTCTGCTGGATATCCGGTGCAAATGCAGTGATATCACCGATAACTTTCATTCGCATATTGTTTTTCTTGGATATCTTGATGCACTTCTTAAGGTAGCTGCGAAACAGCTTCATCAGCGCTTCTACCTCATCCTTTGAACGTTTCCAGTTCTCTGTAGAAAATGCATATACGGTAAGATACTTCACGCCAAGATCTTTGATATCATAGCAGATGTTCTCAAGATTGGCACACCCCTTCACATGTCCATAGGTTCTTGGCATTCCACGTTCCTTCGCCCATCGTCCGTTTCCATCCAGAATGATTGCTATATGATTTGGTACGTTCATAACTTCTCCTCCATACAGAAAGAGAGCTTCTTCGAAGAAGCCCTCTTTCTCCTCTTATTTCTGAATTTATACTGTCAGAATCTCTTTAGACTTGTTCTCGATCGCCTTGTCAACTTCTTTGATGTATTTATCTGTGAGCTTCTGAACCTGATCCTCAAGCTCTTTGATCTCATCCTCGGATACATCCTGTTTCGCAAGCTTCTTAAATGCGTCATTAGCATCACGACGGATATTTCTCACTGCGACCTTTGCGCCCTCACCTTTTTTCTTGACATCTTTTACAAGCTCTTTACGACGTTCCTCTGTAAGCTCCGGGAACATAAGGCGGATTGCTTTTCCATCGTTACTCGGGTTCAGTCCAAGATCTGAGCAGAGGATTGCTTTCTCGATTGCCTTGATCATGCTGGATTCCCATGGCTGGATCTGAATCATACGTGCCTCTGGTACAGAAATGTTAGCTACCTGCTGAATCGGTGTCGGTGCTCCATAATAGTCTACTGTAAGCTTATCAAGAATATGCGGATTTGCACGGCCGGCTCTGATTGTTGCAAGCTCACTCTCCAAAGCATTCAGTGTTTTTCCCATTTTTGTTTCATATGCCTGAATTCTCTCATCCATTTCTCATATCTCCCTGTATGGTTATTTTATTTTTTGTTTATACCGTTACCTTTGTTCCGGAGAACTTGCCATGTACTGTGTTTACGATGCTGTCTTTCTCATCAAGTCCAAACACCAGCATTGGCATTTTCTGCTCCATGCACATGATTGATGCGGTAAGATCCATTGCAGCAAGCTTCTTGGCAACAACCTCATCAATAGAAATCTCGTCATATTTTACTGCATTTGGGTTCACCTTCGGATCGCTGTCATAGATTCCGTCAACAGCTTTCGCAAGAAGGATCGCATCTGCACCGATCTCAACTGCCCGAAGTACCGTAGCTGTATCTGTGGAGAAATACGGATGACCTGTTCCGCCTGCAAAGAATACCACCTTGCCTTCTGCAAAGCTCTCTTCTACAGCATCCTTGGAATAAAGTGTTGTAAATGCACCACAGACAAATGGTGTAAATACTTCTGTCTTAAGTCCTACATATCTGCAGATGTCAGATACATAGATACAATTCATGATCGTCGCAAGCATGCCGATCTGGTCTGCCTTACTTCTGTCCATAGCTCCGCTGGTACGTCCTCTCCAGAAGTTACCACCTCCGATTACAATACCAACCTGAAGTCCCTCATCAACGATCGTCTTGATCTGTTTAGCCACCTCTGTGACTGTTGCCTCGTCAAAGCCTCTCTTCTGCTCTCCTGCAAGAGCCTCTCCGCTTAATTTCAGTAACACTCTTTTCATATGTTTATTCTCCTTTACCATACGCCGGATACAACTTCATTGCCGTCAGCGTCAAAAGTTGTAGAAACCGTAAACGTATCATAATAATAGTAACCGGTCTTACCGGATTCCGGTTCATCCTCATAGTCACTGCCATTAGGACTGCCACATGCATTCTCAAGATCTGATATGGACTGTCCGATGTATCCTGCTGCTACAGAAGACAGATCATCACCACTATTGGCATCATCACTGGAAGGCGCTGTTGTAGGATCTGCCGAAGGTGCCGTTGTAGGATCTGCTGTTGATGAATCATCAGAACCTGAATCAGTGCTATTGTTACTGTCTGTGCTGGCACTTCCATCATCCGTTGATGATGAATCATTCATATCTGCACTATTATTCTCCGAACTGCTGTCTATACTGTCACTGTTGTCTGTACTGTCGTTATTATCCGTACTGTCACTGCTGTCGCTCTCTTCACTGTCATCCTCAATTCCAAGACGTGCTTTCACATCCTTCAGCGTAGAAACTTCCTTCGTGCTTCCGCTTGTCAGATATGTAGCATAAGGAAGCGCATCTTCCCCTTCACCATCCATACACAGACTCAGCTGTGAGATTGTCAGAAGCGGAAGCTGGCGGAAAAAGCACTCATTCTGCTCTTCATCAGAAAATGTGACACGTACATCAAAGCTTGTTGCTGTATCACCATTGTCATCCTTCTGGCTCTTCTCCATATAGTAAACAGCCTTGTCATTATCAGCCAGTGTAAACTTACCATTTACAAGATCACTTCCCCAGGTCTCATCACTGTCATCCCCGTCATCTCTGGTTGGACGAACATAGATTGCTGAGATTGCTGATCCCATCTTATTCGTAAATACGATACCGGTTGTAGTATCGCTCTTGGTTCCCATTACATTCTTAATATTCGCCGTGTCATCTGTAGAAGTCTGCATTTCCACCACTTCAGACTTGGCCGCTTCTGTAACAGTTGGTGTCACAGTTATCTCAACCTTCTGCTCCGGTGCAACAGATGTCTTCTTTCCGCAACCGGCAGCAAGCATACTTACAGCGAGAATGCCGGCAAGAATCAAATAACGTTTCTTCATTATAATATCTCCTCCATAGTCAAGCGGATAATATCATCCGCGTTCGCTATTTTTCTTATACTCAAATAACTGCCTCGCAGTTTATGCGCTAAATGGTTAATTTAACGTCAGGTTTTCCTTTCTTATTATTGCAGAGTATCACTTTCTTGTCAACCTGACCATCTGGAATTTCACACAATTTTTAGATTTTTCAGACTATGTAAAAAATTAGAACATCTACAGTCAGAAACCATTCTCACGACGTTGTTTTCGCATGGAACGACGCATTTTGGCAGCTTCATTTCTGGCTTTTTCCGCTTCTGTAGTAATGAGCAGCTCCGGTACCTGCGTCGGTCTCTCATTCTCATCTACAGCCACCATCACAAAAAATGCCCGGTTCACAGTCTGGCGCATGCCATCCGGCAGTTCTGTATACGTGTCGATCTCCACCTCCATGGAGGATTTCCCCACGTAAGTCACATATCCTCGCAATACCAGGATCTCTCCCTCATAGATCGCCTGTTTAAACTGAAGGTTATCAACAGCGGCCGTTACCACTCTGTGCGTCTCTGCATGCCGCATTGCTACAACTCCCGCAACCTCATCAAGCCATTGCATCAACGCACCTCCGAAAAGTCTTCCGCTTCCGTTTAAATGCTGCTGCATGATCAGATGAACCTGCTCTGTTGTTGATTCCGCCACTGTTTTTTTCCGTCTTTCCTGCCCGTTATCCACGGTAAATTCCTCCCTCGTCTTGTGATATTTCACATTCCTGCAATAAAAGGATCAATAAAGATTTTTTACTTTAAAGTCTCTTTCTGCCTCTCTTCTCTGATCCTTCTTGGCAATATCCTGACGCTTGTCATAGAGCTTTTTACCACGCGCCATACCAATTTCAATCTTCACCAGACTGTCCTTAAAATAAACCTTCAGCGGTACAAGTGTCAGTCCTTTTTCTTTCAGCTTGGCCTCGATCTTATCGATCTCATAGCGGTGCAGCAGAAGTTTCCGCACGCGGAGAGGATCTTTGTTAAAAATATTTCCTTTCTCATACGGAGTGATGTGCATTCCGTAAACATACACTTCTCCATTTTCCACACGGACAAAAGCTTCCTTGATGCTGCATTTGCCGGAACGGAGAGATTTTACTTCAGTTCCCGCAAGTGCGATCCCGGCTTCATAAGTGTCCTCTATAAAATAATCATGAAACGCTTTTTTATTATTTGCGATCAGTTTCATTCCTGCTTTTTTTGCCATTTTTGTTACCTCAGTCTTCCTCAACCAGAACAAAATCCACGGTTTTCAGCATCTTGTCCGCATCGGCCACACGGACTCGGACTTTCTGCCCAAGGCGGAAAATCCTTCCTGTCATGTCTCCCCGCAGCTCATACGCTTCCTGGTCAAATACATAATAATCGTCCCGCAGTGTATTGATGTGTATCAGTCCTTCCACTGTATTTGGAAGCTCTACATAAAGTCCCCAGCCTGTAACGCCGGATATGATTCCTTCATATTCCTCGCCCAGATGATAGGACATATACTCTGCCTTTTTCAGCTTGTCGGATTCTCTTTCCGCCTCATCAGCACGTCTCTCACACACACTGGACTGGCGTGCCACTTCATCCAGAATCTCCTTATAATGCTCGGTTCTTCCCTCACGGACCAGTCTGCCTCTCAGCTTATCATGGATGATCCTGTGGATCTGAAGATCTGGATATCTTCGGATCGGCGAAGTAAAATGACAGTAATATTTCGCTGCAAGGCCGAAATGCCCGCTGCATTCCGTTGTATATTTTGCCTGCTTCATGGTACGCAGCGTCAACCGGCTGATCTGTGCCTCATTTGGCATTCCTTCAATATTTTCCAGAATTTCCTGGATCTCGCCCGGCGTGATCTCCTGGCCGGATTTCTGTATATTAACCCCTTCATTATGAAGAAGTGTCAGAAGGCTCTCGATCTTCTCCGGATCCGGATTCTCATGGGTTCTGTATACAAAAGGATAATCTCCTGTACAATATTCCTGGGCTACTGTCTCATTGGCAAGAAGCATAAAGTCCTCAATGATCCTGGTTGCCACATTTGCTTCATAAGGCTGCACATCGATAGCTTTTCCTGCCGCATTCAGTATGATCTTGCTTTCCGGGAAATCAAAATCAATGGAACCTCTTGTATGACGGCGGCTGCGAAGAACCTGTGACAGCTCTTTCATCAGGAAAAACATCGGGATCAGTGCTTCGTATCGTTTTTTTGCCTCATCATCCGTATCCTCGAGGATATTTTTTACATCTGTATAGCACATACGTTCATTGACACAGATCACCGTCTCCGCAATCTTGTGGGAGACTACCTTGCCTTTTTCGTTGATATCCATCAGGCAGCTTAAAGTCAGCCTGTCCTGTCCCTGATTCAGAGAACAGATCCCGTTGGAAAGCCGCTCCGGAAGCATTGGAATGACACGGTCAGCAAGATAAACAGAGGTTCCTCTCTTTAGCGCTTCCCTGTCAAGTGCGCTTCCACCCTGTACATAATTGCTGACATCTGCAATATGCACGCCCAGATGATAGATTCCGTTCTCCTTCGTCAGGGAGATCGCATCATCCAGATCTTTCGCGTCCTCACCGTCGATCGTTACCGTAACAAGATCTCTGAGATCTATTCTTCCGTCCATATCTGCTTCCTGCACATGATCCGGCACACGATCAGCCTGGCGGAGCACCTTATCCGGAAAAACACTCGGGATATTAAAGCTCTTTACGATTGCAAGGATATCCGTTCCCGGTGAACGTAAGTTTCCAAGCACCTCTGTGATCTTTCCTTCCGGTTTCTTATTTCGTGAGCCATAATCCACGATTTCTGCAACTACCTTATCTCCGTCCTTTGCTCCCATGGAATCTTTCCGGGAAATAAAAATATCCTTGGAAAATTTCGGATTATCACTGATCACAAAGCCATAATCCCTGCTGCTCTGATAGGTTCCCACGATCGAAGGCATTCCTCTCTCCAGGACCTTCAGCACAACACCTTCCTGGCGTTTTCCCTCTTTGCGGCTGTTACGCACAAGAATCTGTACCTTATCCTGATGCATGGCTGTTCCTGTATCATTCTCCGGGATAAAAATATCTTCCTCCTGGTCTTCTACCTCCACAAAACCAAAGCCTTTGTAATGTCCGATAAAAGTCCCCTCCATGATCGTGCCGTCTTTCTCTGAGAAATGACGTTCCTCACGGTAATCCTCCCTGTGATCTCTTCCACGGTGGTTTTTGTCTTTCTTTTCCGTCCTTGTACGGTCTTTTTTTCTGGAATCTTTATGTCTGCCGGAAACCTTGCTGTATCGTCCCTTATTATCTACCTCAGCTTTCCCCTGTGCACAAAGCTCATCCAGAACGTCAAAAAGCTCTTTTTTCTCATTCTTATCCAGCTGAAGGAGTGATCCGATCTCCCGCAGACGCATAGGTTTGTACAGCGGATCTCCCAGCAGTTCCATCACAAATTTTTTTCTTTTTTCAAAATTTTTCGATCTTTTCACAATTTCTCCGTTTCATTCTATGTTCTGTTACACTTTCGGAGGTATTCTCCGTAACCCTTATGTCAACGCAAAAACACTCCTGCTGATTAACAAAAGAAGACCCTCACGAGTTTCTTCTGCATGCTAACGCAGCAAGAGTGTTCCCACCTTCCATCCCGGTAATCACTTACCGATCAGATAATGTTCAGTACAACTGACAGTACAAAGAAAATCACTGCCATGATAATGGTACCTCTTACGAGGCCACCTTCCATGGAACGTCCTTTATTTCTGCCCCAATAGGTATCAGCTACTCCGGCGATAGAGCCCAGACCCTGCTGCTTGCCCTCCTGCATCAGTACGACAACAGTCAGAGCGATACAATCTATTGCATAAATTACAGTCAGAATAATCTTCAAAATATTCACGCGGTTACACCTCCTAATCAACTAGAGGTTATTTTACCATAGCTGATACCGGATTTCAACCATTTTTCGTTTATTTTATGTGGGGCTTTTTCTGCTTTTCACTGGTAAAAGGATCGCGATAACGTCCAAGAGAACCTAACTGTTCATGAATCCGAAGCAGCTGGTTATACTTGGCATTCCTGTCTGAACGGCATGGCGCACCGGTTTTGATCTGACCGGTTCCACATGCAACTGCCAGATCTGCAATGAAAGAATCCTCTGTTTCACCGGATCTGTGGGAGATTACTGCACGATATCCCGCATGATGCGCCATTTCCACTGCATCCAGTGTTTCTGTCAGGGTTCCGATCTGATTTACCTTAATCAGGATCGCATTGGCTGCGCCAAGCTGTATGCCGCAATGCAGACGCTTGATATTCGTAACAAACAGATCATCTCCAACCAGCTGAATCTTTTTTCCAAGATGCTCTGTAAGGTGCTGCCAGCCTTCCCAGTCATCCTCCCAGAGACCATCTTCAATGGACACGATCGGAAATTTTTCCGCCAGCTTTTCATAATAAGTTGTCATCTCTCTGGCATCCCGGTAGATCTTTTCCCCTTTCATGCGACTCTCTCCCGGGAAAAAATACGCTCCTTTTTCCTCATCATATAATTCACTGGAAGCTGCATCAATGGCAATGGAAATCTCTTCGCCTGGCTTATATCCTGCCTTTTCTATGGCATGAACAATCAATGTGAGTACTTCCTCTGAATCAGCAAGATCCGGAGCAAAACCGCCCTCATCTCCAACCGCAGTAGAAAGACCTTTTTCACGAAGAAGCAGTTTCAGGTGCTGATAAACCTCCGCGCACATGCGAATTCCTGTTTCCAGACAGCCTGCGCCTACCGGCATGATCATGAATTCCTGAAGATCCACCGTATTGTCTGCATGCTTTCCTCCATTTAAGATATTCATCATCGGCACCGGAAGCTGCATGGTATGGCAGCCACCCAGATACTGATACAGCGGAATCCGAAGTGCACCGGCTGCCGCCCGGGCCACGGCCAGAGATACTGCCAACGTTGCATTGGCACCTGCACTGCTTTTGTTTTCCGTACCATCCGTCTCGATCAGAAGATGATCGATCCACGCCTGATTCAGTGCATTTTCTCCGACAATAGCATCTGCCAGGCGTGTATTAACATTCTCCACTGCTTTTTTTACTCCCAGACCAATATATTCCGTCCTGTCTCCATCCCGCAGCTCCCGGGCTTCGAATTTCCCTGTAGAAGCACCAGATGGTACCATGGCTCTTCCCGTATATCCATTAATCCCTATGATTCCTTCTCCAACCGTTACCTCCGCTTCCACCGTGGGATTTCCCCGGGAATCCAGAACTTGTCTTGCGTGAACCTTTCGAACAGGCAGATAACGTAGCATAAGCTTTCCCTCCTTGAAGATAATAATTCATATAAACTACCGTCTTTTAAGTGCAGCTCTTTTCTTATGTTCATAAAGTTATCTTGTCCGAAAGAGATTCGTTATATACGTCACAAGAACAACAAAACAGGTATTCTTGGCTGTTTTCAGAATATTTTATATATTATATTCTTATTATTTTTATCTTTTAATTTATTTTTATTGTTTTTCAAATTCAGTATTGACAATATCGTTTTTATCTGTTATAGTTTAATCATCAAATAAAACAAACGGAAAACAAAAAATAAATCAAAAAGGAGCGTGAACCCACCGAAAACATAATCAGTTTTTTATAATCTAAGAAAGAGAGGTACAGACCACCAGAAGATTTAAAGATTTTCCATCATAATTAAAACAGGGAGGTACGGACCACCGAGAACGTAAATTTTAATTCCGTATAAGTTTTAAATCTAAGAAATGAGAGGTATATTCCATTGGATACTGAAAATTAGAAGAGTCATCGGCAGAAGAAATCAATCGCTGATGGCTCTTATTTTTTATGTCATATCTCTTCTCTTCCTTCATATGCTTACTAATAACCCTGCTTTTTTGAGGTTCTTATGAAGTTAAAGCATCTCTACCGTCTCATCTTTTTCTTTATCATGGCATTCGCCATCGGCTGTCTTATAGGAAAAGCCTGTTCCAGAGCCAGTAAACCAGCATCTGTCTCACTGTCTGCCCAAAGTGAAAACTGGGGCTTAAGTTTTCAGGAAGAAGGTAAACGTCCCACCGGCAACGCTTCCATCGAAGAGCTTTCCCGGTATAATGCCTGGTACGCACAGAACACCGATAAAAAAATCCTCTACCTTACTTTTGATGCCGGATATGATAATGGCAACACCCCTGCGATTCTGGATGCCTTACATAAGCATCAGGTTCATGCCACTTTTTTTGTTGTGGGAACGCTGATCCGGGAAAAGCCGGAGCTGATCCGGGAAATTATCGCACAGGGGCATACCATCGGAAATCACACGATGACCCATCCGGACATGACCGGTATTTCCACAAAAGAAGATTTCCAGAAACAGCTTCAGGATGTGGAAATTTTATATAAGGAAGCAACCGGAAAAGACATGTTGAAATTCTACCGCCCTCCACAGGGTATCTACAGTATTGAAAATCTCCAGATGGCAAAGGATCTTGGTTATCAAACATTTTTCTGGAGTCTGGCCTATGTAGACTGGTATCAGGATAAGCAGCCGACAAAAGAAGAAGCTTTTGAGAAACTTCTGGGACGGATCCATCCAGGTGCTATTGTACTGCTGCACAGTACTTCCTCCACGAACGCTTCTATCCTGGATGAACTGCTGACAAAATGGGAGGAAATGGGTTATACCTTCGGAACGCTGGAAGATCTCTGTAAATCTGCATAATACAGAGTATTTTTATAAAACAGAAAATCAGCACCGGGGATATATATCCCGGTGCTGATCAGCCCTGTGCTATTAATATATATAGAAGGTATGGGTAAAAACTTATTTAACAGCCTTGAATGCCTCATCAAGATCCTGAATGATATCATCGATATTCTCAGTTCCGATGGAAAGACGGATTGTGTTTGGCTTGATTCCCTGATCAAGAAGCTCTTCCTCTGTGCACTGGCTGTGTGTTGTTGTAGCCGGATGGATAACAAGAGATTTTACATCGGCAACATTAGCAAGGAGTGAGAACAGCTCAAGGTTATCAATGAAATCTTTTGCTTTCTGTGCATCTCCCTTGATCTCGAATGTAAAGATGGAACCACCACCATTCGGGAAGTACTTCTTGTAGAGCTCCTGCTGGCTCGGATCTGTGGATACAGACGGATGATGAACCTTCTCTACCTGCGGATGATTGTTCAGGTACTGTACAACCTTCAGCGCGTTCTCAACGTGACGCTCTACACGAAGAGACAGTGTCTCAAGTCCCTGAAGGAAGATGAATGAGCTTACCGGAGAGATTGTCGCACCTGTGTCACGAAGAAGGATTGCACGGATCTTTGTAACAAATGCTGCCGGTCCGCATGCTTTTGTGAAGCTTACTCCATGGTAGCTTGGGTTCGGCTCTGTAAGAGATGCGAATTTACCGGAAGCCTCCCAGTCAAATTTACCGCTTTCTACGATAACACCACCGATTGTTGTTCCGTGTCCACCGATGAATTTTGTTGCGGAATGAACAACGATATCAGCGCCGTACTCGATCGGTCTTACAAGGTAAGGTGTTGCAAATGTGTTATCTACAACAAGCGGAATCTTGTGTGCATGGGCGATCTTTGCAAGTGCCTCGATATCTACTACATCAGAGTTCGGATTTCCAAGAGTCTCGATGTAAACTGCCTTGGTGTTCTCCTGGATCGCATTCTCTACTTCCTCAAGATTGAATACATCAACAAATGTTGTTGTGATTCCGTATGCCGGAAGTGTATGTTCAAGAAGGTTTGTTGTTCCACCGTAGATGTTCTTGGCTGCTACAATGTGATCTCCCTGCTGTGCAAGGTTCTCAATGGTGTATGTGATAGCTGCTGCACCGGATGCTACTGCAAGTGCTGCGGAGCCACCCTCAAGTGCTGCGATTCTCTTCTCAAAAACATCCTCTGTCGGGTTTGTAAGACGTCCGTAGATGTTACCTGCATCTGCAAGTCCGAAACGAGCTGCTGCATGATCGCAGTTGCGGAATACATAGGAAGATGTCTGATAGATCGGCACTGCTCTTGCATCAGTAACCGGATCCGGCTGCTCCTGTCCTACGTGAAGTTGTAATGTCTCAAATTTGAATTTTCTCTGATCTCTTGTAATTTTGCTCATGTGTTTGTCCTCTTTTCTTTTATTCTTATATTCGGTAAAATAGTAATTTCTTATCTTATGATCATCTGCTTATCAGCGACAACAACACATTCGCTTTTCTTCGATAAACACCCTTGTTGACTTCTGTAAAACCTTCATGATTTCCTCCTGATCATCACGTTGCTCACCTTGTTTTGTGTGCTCCGTTTTTTGATGATGCAATCATATCACCCTTTTCCTAGTATGTCAATGGGGTTTATCTATTTAGGTTCTCACCTTTATTTATGACTAGTTATAGATTTTATTTATAACGCCACCACCTACAACCTCATTTCCGTCATACATTACTACTGCCTGGCCTTTTGTGATGGCTCTCTGAGGCTCATCGAACCTCACATGAAGGATACCATCCGGTGTCTGCCATGCAATTGCAGGTTGCTCTTTATGACGGTAGCGGATCTTTGCGGTAACTCTCTTAGGCTCACTTAAATCTGCCACAGAGATCAGATTTACACTGTCAGCTTCCAGTTCACTGCTGAAAAGATCACTGTTATCACCTAATACTACAGTATTGGTTTTCGGAGAGATCTCACAAACATAAAGACGGCTGGCTGCCGGGATTCCAAGACCGCGACGCTGGCCGATAGTGTAATGGATGATTCCCTTATGGCGTCCGATATATTTTCCTTCTTTATCTACAAAATCACCCTCCGGTGTTTTCTTTCCTGTATATTTTTCTATGAATTTCGCATAGTCTCCGTCCGGTACGAAACAGATATCCTGGCTGTCATGCTTTCTGGCATTGATAAAGCCATGCTCCTCTGCGATCACACGTACCTGATCCTTTCTGAGTCCTCCAAGCGGAAGCTTCACATGAGCCAGCTGCTCCTGCGTCAGCATATAAAGCACGTAAGACTGATCCTTCGTATCATCTACCGCTTTTTTCAGAATGTAACGGTCTCTGTCCGCATCATATTCTACCCTTGCATAATGACCTGTCACAATATAGTCGTAGCCGATCTCCTGCATACGGTGAAACAGCTTGTCAAATTTCAGATAGCGGTTACAGTCAATACACGGATTCGGTGTGCAGCCGTTTTCATAAGCTTCCACGAAACGATCCATTACCTCTGTGTGGAAATCCGCTGTAAAATTAAATACATAATATGGCATATCCATCTGATAGGCTACGCTTCTGGCATCCTCCACATCATCCAGGGAACAGCAGCTCTTTTCCCGATGAACGCCGATATCCTCATTATTATAAAGTTTCATGGTTGCTCCGATACACTCGTCACCGGATTCCTTTGTAAGAAGAGCTGCCACGGAACTGTCCACTCCACCGCTCATTGCTATGATTGCTTTTTTCATATATATTTCTAACCTTTCTTTCACAGATATTTTTACTCTAATCCGCACTTATTATAATATGCCAGATATTCTTTGTCCACGCTTTTTCATTTAGCATGCTTTCTTCATACAAAAGACAGGATTCTCTTTTCTCCGGAAGCTGTTTGGTATATAATAGAACATATTTTTTCAGAAAAGGATGTGACCATATGAAACTTTCGCTGTTTTCCACATTGCGAAATTACCGGAAGGAATACCTTCTGAAGGATATTTTTTCCGGAATCATCATTGCTGCAGTTTCCATTCCCATTTCCATGGGATACGCACAGATCTCCGGTATCCCGGCTGTGTACGGTCTGTACGGCTCCGTTCTGCCGATTTTGCTTTTTGCACTGTTTTCCACCTCAAGACAGTTTATCTTCGGTGTGGATGCTGCCCCTGCTGCCATTGTAGGTGGTGCCTTGTCCACACTCGGCATCGCAGCAGAATCTGACGCAGCTATGAATTATGTGCCTGCAATTTCCCTGTTTGCAGGGCTTTGGCTGTTTTTGTTCTTTCTACTCCACGCCGACCGTATCGTAGATTTCATCTCCACTCCGGTTATGGGCGGTTTCATTAGTGGTATTGCCGTAACCATCATTCTGATGCAGATTCCCAAGCTTATGGGCAGTCCTGCAGGATCCGGAGAGCTTCTGGAGCTGGCAGAACATATCTTTGCTGCCGCAAAAAATATCAGCTGGCTTTCTCTTGGTATGGGACTTGGTGCCCTCATTCTGATCCGCCTGTTTAAGAAACTGGCTCCGAAATTTCCCATGGCCATTGTAATCATGGCACTTGGTGTTCTTGCAACCGTTGTCTTTCATGTGGATGAAAAAGGCGTGGTTCTTCTTCAGTCTGTAGAACGTGGGCTTCCGGCTCTGATGATCCCTGATCTCATAAATGTTGATCTTACCCAGGCTGCAGGACGTGGGCTTATGGTTGCTGTTGTCATCATGGCTGAAACTCTTCTTGCAGAGAATACTTTCGCATTCCGTAATGATTATAAACTGAATGACCGTCAGGAGATCCTGGCCTGCGCTGCCGGAAATGTGGCAGCTGCAGCAGTCGGCTGCTGCCCGGTGAATGGGAGTATTTCCCGTACCTCCCTGAACGAACAGTACGGAGGAAAATCCCAGGCAGTTTCCATCACTGCCGGTATCACCATGGCTCTGATTCTTCTGTTCTGTACAGGCTTTATCGGTTATCTTCCTGTTCCTGTGCTGACTGCCATTGTAATCTCTGCTCTGATGGATGTTGTGGAAACACACCTTGCTGTCCGCCTTTTCAAAGTGAGCAGAACCGAATTCTATATTTTCATGGCTGCCGGCTTCAGCGTCCTCTGCCTGGGTACCATTTACGGTGTTATCATCGGTATCCTGCTCTCTTTTGTTGCAGTGATCATCAAGGCTACCAATCCGCCACGCTCCTTCCGCGGTATGATTCCGGGAAGAGATGCATACTTTGATCTTTCAAGAAACCGTTATGCTTATCCCATTAAGGGCGTCATCATCTACCGGTTCAGTGAGAACCTTTTCTTCGCCAATGTAAAGATCTTCCAGGAGGATATCGAGAACAGTATCCGGAAAGATACCAAGGTTGTGATCATAGATGCCAGTGCCATAAACAGCATCGATATCACTGCTGCCGACCGTCTGGAGGCTATCGCAGCCAGTCTCAAAAAACGTGGAATCCGTTTTTATCTCACTGAACATTCCACTCAGATCAATGAACAGCTGCGCCAGTTCGGAATCGGACATATGATCAAAGACGGCATGGTAAGACGTACCATTCTGGCAGCTCTCCACGATGCAGGAATCGAGGCCCCTTATGAGCTGGATGTTCCGAAAGAGGACGAGGCAAAACTTCTCCGCCGCAGCATTGCTTTTCTTCCGGCCGAGGAAGAAAACACACTGGAGGAGTTTGCCTGGGCTTTTGGCGACGATGCAGTTAAAGAGATCGAGGAATCCGTTCACCACATCATAGAACAGCTGCATCAGATTCCGGATGTGAAACGTCTCTCCGAGGAAGGCTTCGAGGAGCTTCTGGACAACTGGCACAGTCTTGGTGTCCTGGATGAGGACGAGCTACTTCGACGAATCGAATTACATATGGACGAGCTGCCGGAAGAGCTCACCTCTGACCGCAAACTGATCCTGCATCTTCTGGAAAAGCGCCGTGGCAAGCTGAAAGAAAAGATCCTGGCTGAGCATCCGGAGGTGCTGGAACGCCTGGAACAGCGCCGTAAAAAGTTAGAAGAACGTCTGGAAAAACAGAATCCTGAGGCTGTCCGAAAATGGAAACACTGGAAAGAAGAACACCTTAATGAATGATTCTGTCGTGCTGAGTCTTCTGTAAAGACACATTTACTCTGCATATTTTTCGCAGATATTGATAAATTCCTGCATCACCGCGGAAGGCCTGCGGTCTTTTTTCCAGGCAAGAAGGATCTTTGTCTTCAGCTTTTCCTCCTCTATGACACGGATCGGAAGCTCTGTACAAAGATTTTCCATAGACCTTGGAAAAACAGCAGTCGCAAGACCTTCCTGTACCCAGAGCATCGCATCTCTGGGATCATCACATACACAGAAAATATCCGGCTGGAGATTTTTTTCCTGAAAAGCTTTCATGAGGAATTCTTCATATCGCCGGTAGATAATAAGAGGGCGATCCGTCAGATCTTTCAGACGGATGTCTTCTTTTTTTGTTGTATTTTCCATAAATTCTGGTGGGAGTGCTGCGATCATTGGCTCCTCCCCCAGTTCCAGATAATTCAGTCCCTCCAGCTTGATAGGTGTCCGTACCACAGAGACATCAATGATCCCATCCATAAGATAATTCATCAGCGTAAACGTGATGGCATCCCGCACCTCAAAATTCACATCCGCATTTGCCTTTGAAAACCGCGAGATAAAAGGCATGATGGTCGTAACTGTAGTGGGTGTGATTCCAATACGGAGTACCTGTTTTTTCCCGGCCTTGGATACTTCAAGCTCTGTGGAACGGACATAATTCAGAATGTTCTCCGTACGGTCATAGAGAAGTTTCCCTGCTTCTGTCAGTGTCACTCCTGCTCTCGTCCTCTCAAAAAGCTTTACATTCAGCTCTGCCTCCAGCTGCTTGATCTGGTAGCTTAACGGAGGCTGGGACATATTTAATCTTCTTGCAGCTTCATTGATGCTTCCTGTTGCTGCGATCTCATGAAAATATTCCAGCTGTCTGATCTCCATATTATTCTCCTTTTCTGATTTCTTTGCATGATTTTATTTTTACTTTTGATGATTTTCCTTCTTTTGCAGATACTATCTTTATCATCCCATAAAGCTATATTTTATTCAATATAAAATTTGTATCACGCTACATCAAAAACAATATTATGCGTATCATCTTACACAGGAGTATAATAACAGAGGTTTATTGTAAAAAACAGGAAATGGAGGAAAGGAAAAAATGCGAACACTCGCAAAATATCTTCGAAACTACAAAAAAGAAAGCATCCTGGCTCCTTTTTTCAAGTTTCTGGAGGTTGTATTTGACCTGCTTGTGCCGATCGTCATCGCACAGATCATAGATGTGGGTATTTTCCATAATGATCACCGCTATATTGTGCAGAGATTTTTTATCCTGATACTGATGGCTGCCGCAGGTCTTACAGTCAGTATTACCGCACAGTTTTTTGCGGCAAAGGCCAGTGTCGGTTTTGCCACAGAGGCACGGCAGGCTGTATATGATCACATCCAGAAGCTTTCCTACACGGAGCTGGACACCCTTGGAACGGATACACTTATTACCCGTCTTACCGATGACGTAAACCAGGTACAGAATGGTGTAAACATGGGTCTTCGTCTTCTTCTTAGAAGCCCCTTTGTCGTTCTTGGCTCCATGGTCATGGCTTTTACCATCAATGTGCGCTGTGCGCTGATCTTCGTGGTCGCCATCCCGGTGCTGTTTCTGGTTGTCTTTGTGATCATGTTTTTAAGTATCCCTCTTTTCAAAAAAGTGCAGGGACGTCTGGATACTGTCACCCGTCTCACCAGAGAGAATCTGACCGGTGTCCGTGTGATCCGTGCATTCTGCCGTGAAGAGGATGCCGTTGCAGAATTTGACGAGAGCAATCTCGCTCTGACCAAACTTAATGAATTCGTTGGAAAAATTTCTGCACTTCTGAATCCGGCAACCTACGTACTGATCAATATCGCAACCGTGATCCTGATTCAGGTAGCAGGTGTGCAGGTAAATCTCGGAAATATGCAGCAGGGTGAAGTTGTCGCGCTTTATAATTATATGGCTCAGATGATCGTAGAGCTCATCAAGCTTGCATCTCTGATCATCACTCTGAACAAATCTATGGCCTGTGCAGACCGTGTTGCCGGAATCCTGAATGTAGACACGACCATGGCTTATCCGGAAAAGACTTCCGCACCTGCAACTCACAGCGACTGTGCCATTGCTTTTGACCATGTAAGCTTTTCCTATGCGGGAACCGGCGCTCCCAGCCTTTCTGATATCACTTTTTCCGCAAAAAAGGGCTCTACTGTAGGTATCATCGGTGGTACCGGAAGCGGAAAATCCACTCTTGTGGATCTGATCGCCCGTTTTTATGACGCAAGTGAAGGAACTGTCACTCTTGACGGTGTAAATGTACAGAAGTACTCCCAGAAAGAGCTTCGGGAAAAAATCGGCGTGGTTCCTCAGAAAGCAGCTCTTTTCCAGGGAACCATCCGTGATAATTTAAGCTGGGGACGTGAGGATGCCACAGATGAAGAAATGTGGGCGGCTCTTACTACTGCCCAGGCGCGTGAGATCGTTGAGAAAAAAGACGGACAACTTGATTTCCCGCTGGAACAGAATGGCCGAAATCTTTCCGGCGGACAGCGTCAGCGTCTTACCATTGCCCGTGCCCTTGTGAAAAAGCCTGAGATCCTTATCTTGGATGACAGTGCCAGTGCCCTCGACTTCGCTACAGATGCTGCCCTTAGAAAATCACTTCATCAGCTTGATGGTAATGTAACGACATTCCTGGTTTCCCAGCGAGCAGCCAGCATCCGCCAGGCAGATCTGATTCTGGTACTGGATGACGGACAGCTTGCAGGCAAGGGAACTCATCAGGAGCTTGTGGCATCCTGTGAACCTTACCGTGAAATCTTTTTCTCACAGTTTCCTGAGGAACGCATCAAATATGAAAAAAGTACCGGAAAGGAGGTTTTCGCATGAGTAAGACAGCCCAAAAACAGAATAACAAAAACAGCATGGAAACCTTTTTCAAGGTGCTTCGTTTTATCGGAAAATACCGTTTTCTTCTTGTATTAAGTATCATTCTTGCAGCTGTCACTGTGATTCTTCAGCTGTATGTACCAGTACTTTTTGGCTATGCCATTGATGAGGTGGTTGCTACCCATGAGGTCAATCTCTCCAGAATGTGGTTTTATCTTTCCAGAATTCTGGTGATGATCGTACTTTCCGGCATTGTTACCTGGGTCATGAGTATCATCAACAATCGTATGACCTACCACACCGTACAGGATATCCGTGCAAAATCGATCCGTCATATCCAGAAGCTTCCTCTGTCCTACCTGGACGGACATAGTACCGGTGATATCATCAGCCGTGTGATCGCAGATACCGATATTCTTTCAGATGGTATGCTTCTTGGTTTTACACAGCTTTTCTCCGGTATCATCACCATCATTGGAACTCTGATCTTTATGTTTTCCAAAAATGTATGGATCACACTGATGGTCATCGTTCTCACTCCTGTAAGCTTTTTTGTGGCAAAATTCATCTCCTCTCATTCCTTCCAGATGTTCCGTGCACAAAGTGACGCCCGTGGACGCCAGACAGCGCTGATCGAAGAAATGATCGGAAATCAGAAGGTTGTCCAGGCATTTGGCTATGAGAACCGTTCTTCCGAACGTTTTGCTGCCATCAATGAAGAGCTTCGCGATGCCAGTCAGAAAGCTGTTTTTTACAGCAGCCTTACCAACCCGTCTACCCGCTGCATCAACAACATTATTTACGCAGGCGTAGCCCTTGTAGGTGCATTCCTTATTCCCGGTGGGCATCTCACCGTTGGCGGTCTTTCCGTGCTTCTGGCTTACGCTAACCAGTACATGAAACCTTTTAATGATATCAGTTCCGTGATCACAGAGCTTCAGAATGCCCTGGCCTGCGCTGCCAGAATCTTTGATCTTCTGGAAGAACAGCCGGAAAGCCCGGATCCATCCGGAACTCTTGATCATGTAAAAGGAGCAGTAGATATTAAGGATGTCGCTTTCCGATATGAAGAAGAAAAACCTCTGATCGAGCATTTCAACCTTCACACAGAGCCAGGAAAGCGTATCGCCATTGTAGGCCCTACCGGTTGCGGAAAAACAACATTTATCAATCTTCTGATGCGCTTCTATGATGTCAACAGCGGAACCATCTCTGTAGACGGAAAACCGATCACCGAGGTTTCCAGGCATGCGCTTCGAAGCAGTTATGGTATGGTGCTTCAGGATACCTGGATCAAGCATGGTACGGTCCGAGATAACATCTGCATCGGAAAACCGGATGCTTCCGATGACGAAGTGATTCAGGCTGCTAAAATGTCTCACAGCTGGGAATTTATCCGTCGTCTTCCAAAAGGACTGGATACGCTTCTTTATGAAGACAGCTTAAGCCAGGGTCAGAAACAGCTGCTCTGTATCACCCGTGTTATGCTGTGTCTGCCTCCGATGCTGATCCTGGATGAAGCAACCTCCAGCATTGATACACGAACAGAAATGCTGATACAGGAAGCTTTTGACCGTATGATGCAGGGAAGAACAAGCTTTATCGTAGCTCACCGTCTTTCCACCATTCGTAATGCTGATGAGATTCTTGTAATGAAAGACGGAAGCATTATCGAACAGGGAAATCATGACGAACTCATGGCAAAAGGCGGTTTCTATCAGAATCTTTATAACAGCCAGTTTGTAAAGGTTTCTGAGTAAGCCTCTGCAATGAAAAATTTACAATTATAACGCAAACAGCACCCTGGAACATCTCTTGATATGATGTGTCCTGGGTGCTGTTTTTCCTGTTGGATTTATTTGTATTTTGTCCTAAGAAGCCACTTCTGATCAATTACTTTCAGTTCTTCTCCAAAACGAATATGAAGTCGCACAGAACCGGGAAGCTGTTCCACATGCTCGATATTTCCGGTTCCAAATTTCGGATGGATGATATCCTCACCGATCTCATATCTTACAATACTGTTCTGTGTATTTCTGTGCTGCTGTTCTCTCCGGTAAGTATCCCGCACAGTTACTGTCCGGTCGTGGATCGGATTTCGAAGCTTTTTCTCATAATCATGTTTCATCAAAGCTTCCCCAGCCTTATAATAAGGTGTCGGTACCGCCCCTGTCAGAGAACAACAGTATTTCCAGGCACTTCCATGTGTGCCGTGCTGCCACTGGTACTCTGCCGGAATATAAAAATTATGCTGCATATAATGGGCATATTCGTGCTTATAAAGATCCAGCCTGTCCTCTTTTTTCAGAGGATTTTTTACCGCATATCCTATAAACAAAAGCGAAAAATGAAAATGCTCCTTCTCATGATAATTACCTCTTGTATATGATCCCAGCAGATCCGTCTCCATTCCAAATGTTATGGGAATCTTCGCTCCCTGCAGATGGAATTTTCTGTCAAACTCTGCATAAAGGCTACGGATCTGTGCGGTTAATATAGGGATTTCTTTTTGAAGGGCCATTGATAGTGCCTGGTCGATCATCTTCTGTAACTCCTTAATCCTGCCGATTTATTTACAATACAATAATTTCATTATTTGTAATTATCCAAAATTTCCGGTAAAATCGGTTCATTCATCCAGTTTCTTTCTTACATCCGGGAACATCTCCACGCACCGCTTCAAAATTCCCTGCATATAGGCAATAGCTATTCCGTAATTCGTGATTGGGATTTCCTGATCTGCCGCGCATTTCTGCCGGTAACGCATCTCCCGCTCGTTAAGCATACAACCGCCGCAATGAACGATCAGGCTGTACTTTGTCACATCCTCCGGGAACTCCCTTCCGGAAGAATATTCAAATCCCAACTCTTTCCCCGTATAGTTCCGGATCCAGCGTGGAAGCTTCACCGTACCGATATCGTCACATTGTCTGTGATGGGTACAGCCTTCTGAGATCAGAATCTTATCCCCATCTTTCAGCTTATCAAGTGCTGCAGCTCCGGCTGCCGCCGTTTTCAGATTTCCTTTCAGTCTTGCAAACAAAATTGAAAACGATGTAAGCCAGATATCCTCCGGTGTCTCCTCACTGACCCTTGCAAAAGCCTGGCTGTCCGTGATAACAAGTTTTGGTTTCTTTCCAAGGGTATTCAGAGTGTTCTTCAGTTCATTTTCTTTGATCACGATCGCAGCTGCTCCTGCCTCCAGGACATCCCGGATCGTCTGCTGCTGTGGAAGGATCAGACGTCCTTTGGGAGCAGCTTTATCAATGGGAACGACCAGTATTACGAAATCTGATGGTTTTAGAAGGTCACCTGCCAGGCGCAGTTTCAGATCATCAGTTACTGCAAGCGTCGCGATCTTTTCTTTCAATTCATAAATATTCTGACCTGTAGCTGCGCTGGCATAGATCGATACTTCTGAATTTTCTTCTCCATGAATATGTTCTGTCTGATTTTTCAAAAGATCTGCCTTGTTATAGACTACCAGATATGGAATCTCTTTTTCTTTAAAAATGCGGATCAGTTCCTCGTCCACACTGGTCTTTCCCACTGTAGCATCCACTACAAGAACTGCCACATCCACACGATTCAGGACCTGCTTCGCCTTGCGGACACGAAGTTCACCTAAATGTCCTTCATCATCGATTCCTGGTGTATCAATGATCACAACCGGTCCCATTGGAAGAAGCTCCATTGCTTTGCTCACCGGATCAGTAGTGGTTCCCTTTACATCGGAAACGACTGCTAATTCCTGACCTGTCACTTTATTGACAATACTGGATTTTCCTGCATTTCTTTTGCCAAAAAAACCGATATGCACACGGTCTGCTGAAGGTGTTTCATTCATTCCCATATTCCATTCCTCTTTTCTTTTAGCGTCAGACAGGTCCTCATCCATTCCTGTTCCGATTTTTCCTTATTGGGAGACGTTTCATAAAATCAGATAAACTTATATGATTTCAGAATAATCAATCTTTCTGTCCTTGAAATAATATTCTTTATCGTGTTCATTTACTTCACGCAATACTCTGCATGGATTTCCAACTGCTACTACATTGGATGGCAGATCTTTCGTTACAACACTGCCTGCTCCCACTACCACATTATCGCCTATAGTTATTCCCGGCAGAATGATCACTCCGGCTCCCAGCCAGCAGTTCTTTCCAATATGTACCGGCATATTATACTGATATCCTTTCTCACGGAGCTCGGGAAGAATCGGATGTCCTGCACTCGCAATTGTTACATTCGGTCCGATCATCGTATAATCGCCTACATAAATATGGGTATCATCCACCAGTGTCAGATTGAAGTTCGCATAGACATTTTTTCCAAAGTGAACATGTCCACCGCCCATATTTGTATGAAGTGGCGGCTCAATATAACAGTTTTCTCCGATCTCTGCAAACATCTCCTTCAACATCTCTTCCCGCTTGTCAAGCTCCGTCGGACGCGTCATATTGAAATCATAAAGGCGGTCCAGTCTTTTCAGCTGATCCTTCATGATTTCTTCATCATCTGCCAGATATAACTCTCCTGTGTGTAATTTATCTTTCATAGGGCGCATAAGTAAAACCTCCTCTGTCATTACTTATTACAAGTTGTTTATATTTATAAACTCTCTTATAAGAGAAATTCCTCCCTGAGGAACACAGAATTTCTCATTATGCTGTCTGCATTCTTCGTAAACGTCTTCCAGGTCAAACCACTGTACTGTCTCCACTTCCTCTTCCTGAAGTGTAAGCTGATGGATATCTACCGGCTGAGCGTAGATATAAACAAATGCAATTTCTTCATCGCGAAACATTTTTCCATGAAATTCTTTTGCAAAGGATATTGGAAAAGTTCCTGCAAAATGAAGTTCTTCCGGTTTCGCCTGAATTCCCAGTTCTTCCTTAAGCTCTCGCAGTGCTGATTCCAATGGTTCATCTCCCGCCTGGATATGCCCGGCAGATGAGGTATCAAATTTTCCCGGAAAAGAATCTTTATTCATAGATCTTTTCTGAAGAAGAATCTGTACCTTTTTACCTTCTTTGCGGACGATCCAGATATGTGCCGTGCGGTGAGGGATTCCTTCTGCATGAGCAATACTTCGTTCTACTGTCTGACCGGTTGGATTGCCGTATTTATCTATGATATCAAATATTTCCATTGTTTCGCTGCTTTCTCCTGTAATGTTTCTGTTTGCTTAATAAAATTTATTCTATCATGATTTACACATTGTTTCCATATATATTATCAGAAAAATGTGTTCTGCATTTCTTCTTATTGATTTTTTTGCTATAATAAACACGAAATACAAGGAAGAAATTCTATAATTACTTAACAGGAGGTTTATCATGTATTTTATTTCTTATAACGATATTATTGAATTGAATGGGATTTTACAGGATCAGGGGCTTCATTTTCGCATCCATCTCAGAGATGCCTGCGGAAAACAGTCCTGTTGGATCGAACCACTTGGAAATTGTGCCTGTGAAGGACATTTTGATGATATGTACAAGATTGTGAATGATTTTTTTGCTGGGAAAAGAATTTCGATTGAATATGATGAAAGTAAGTTGAATTTCTGGATCATAAAATAAAAAAAACTCCCCCTGTTGGACTCGAACCAACGACACTGCGGTTAACAGCCGCATGCTCTACCGACTGAGCTAAGGAGGAATAC